>NZ_JACNDD010000153.1:0-15109 GCF_017351395.1 Pseudomonas sp. FW305-28 | reverse complement strand
CCCGCTGGGGCGCGCAGCGGCCCTGAAATCTGGCGCCGCGGTGTTTCAAACTCATTAGTCAGGGCCGTCTGGGGCTGCTGCGCAGCCCAGCGGGAGCAAGCTCCCTCGCCACCGAGCGCAGTGTCCATAGCCTTTGGGTGCTCCGGTGTTACATCGCGCAGACCACACGGTTGCGCCCGCTGGCCTTGGCCTGGTACAGCGCCTTGTCCGCGGCGAACAAGAGTTGTTCGAGTTTGCTGTACGGTCCCTGAGTCCAAGTGGCGATGCCGATACTGACCGTCATGGGCGCTTCCCCCTCGGACACCGGTGGCAGTTGTTCCACCGCGTCGCGAATATTCTGGGCCATGGTGAAGGCGCCAGCGGTGGTGGTCTCCGGCAGCACCACCGAGAACTCCTCACCGCCATAGCGCGCCGCCAGGTCGGCGGGGCGTCGGACATGCTGGCCGATCAATTGCGCCAAGGTGCGCAGGGCCTCGTCACCCTGCTGATGACCATGGCGATCGTTGAACGCCTTGAAATGATCGGCATCGATCATCAGCACAGACAACGGTTGGCCCGAACGTTGGGCGCGCAGCCATTCCTGTTGCAATGTCTCGTCCAGTGTTCGTCGGTTGGCCAGGCCTGTGAGGGCGTCGACGGACGCCAGTTGGGCCAATTCCCGTTCAGCTCTGTAACGGCGGCGCAATTCGCGGCGCAGCAGCCAGGTGAGCCAGAGCAAACCGATGCACAGCGCGCCGGTGGCGCCGCTGACCAACAATGCCGTGCGTTGCCATGAGGCGAAAACCTCTTGGTAGGAGAGCGCTACCACGACGATCAATGGCAGGTTGCCCACCTGGGAAAAGGTGTACAGCCGCTGTGTCTGATCAACACTGGAGATGCCGGTAAAACTGCCGTTACCTTCACGCAGGATGCGTACGAAGTTCGGTCGGTTGCTGAAGTCCTTGCCGATCATGTCGTCGGCCAGGGGCGGTTCCTGGGCCAGCAGAATCCCATCGCGGCTGACCAGGTTGACCGTCCCGTGGCCGACGTTCAGGCTTTTGAACAGCTGGCTGAAGTAGTTCAGGCGCATCGCGGCCTCGGCCACGCCCATGAACTCACCCCGCTCGTCGCTCAGTCGATAGCTGAAACTGATGCGCCAATCGTGGGTGGCACTCCTGGAACGGAACGGGCGACTGATCATCATGCCCAGGCTCGGGTCCTGGACATGGGACTGGAAATATTCCCGGTCGGCGTAATTGCCTTTGCGCGGTTCGACCGAGGCGGAGTCGGCGATTACATCGCCACGCTTGTCGAGCAGCAGGATGTCGCCTTTGTAGGGGGCGGCGGTGGCGCGGTCGAACAGCGCCAGATGGCGAATCGCCGGCGAAACGTCTTTCAGGTCGTCGCGTTTGGCGGCGGCGGCCAGACCTTGCAGCGACAGATCGTAGAGCTCCACGTTACGCAGCACATCGGCGTCAATCAATTGCACGATATTGGTCGCCGCACGTGTTGCCGCCTGCTGTGCGGCGGCATGTTCGCGGATCAACAGAAACGTCACGATGCTCAGGATGGCAATGACAACCAGCGAGCTGGCCAGTACGAATACCCGTTCCGAACGTCTCGAAAGCGGGGTGTTGCCGGGTGTCGCACTGCGCGCGCTCATGGTTCCGATGTCTGCATTGTCATGTGGCTGGGATCCGTCCCAAAGGATTGCAAACCGGCAATGAACCAGATGCTGGCCTTTTGCTGATTGTGCTTGGATCAATGAGAGCGGGCAATCAGTGTTTGCGCGATTACCCGGTAATTAATGAAAGCTGGGGGCGCGTTCGGACGGTATTCCGATTTTGCTACAGTTGGCTTTCGCCCAGCATTCATTGGCCTGGAAAGACCTGAAGAGGCGTACAAACTTATGGGAGGAGGGGCGTCAGGCTGGCAAGCGGATCCCGAACGTGTTGGCACCCTGGTCGCTGTGCACAAACACATCGCCACCATGCATCAGTGCAATGGCCTTGACGATGGCCAGCCCCAGCCCATGGTTGGCGCCACTGTTGCTGCGCGAGGCATCGACGCGATAGAAGCGTTCGAACAGGCGTGGCAGATGCTCGCCGGCAATCGGTTCGCCGGGGTTGGTGACGGCGAGGGTGATCTCGTCGCCAAGGGCTTCGATGCGCACGTCGATCACTTGCCCGGGCGCGGTGTGCTGTACGGCGTTGCTCAGCAGGTTGATCAGCGCCCGCCGCAGGTGAGCGATCTCGATGTTGGCCTGGGCGTCGCCGCTGACCCGGACCTGGACCTGGGCATCTTCCAGAATGAAATCCAGGTAATCGAGGGTGGTCGCCACTTCGCCGGCCAGGGAGGCGCTGGTCAACTTGGTGGCCTTGCTGCCCTGGTCGGCGCTGGCCAGGAATAGCATGTCGTTGATGATCGAGCGCAGCCGCTCCAGCTCCTCGAGATTCGATTGCAACACTTCGAAGTAATGTTCAGCCGAGCGGCCACGGGTCAGTGCCACCTGGGTCTGGCCGATCAGGTTGGTCAGGGGCGAGCGTAATTCATGGGCGACGTCGGCATTGAACGACTCCAGCCGCGAGTAAGCCTGTTCGACCCGGTCCAGTGTGGCGTTGAAGGAACTGACGAACTGGCTCAGCTCCGGCGGCAAGGGCGACAGTTGCAAGCGCCCGGACAGGCGGGGTGGGGCCAGGCGCCGGGCTTCCTCGGACAGCTTGATCAGCGGTTTGAGACCGATGCGTGCGACCCAGTAGCCCAGCAACGAGGCCAGGACTACGCCGACAATCGCCAGGCTCACCAGCGCCACCAACAGGCGATGCTGGGTCTGGTAGAAGGTCTCGGTGTCGATGCCGATCATGAAGCGCAGCGGCGGGCGTTGGTCCTTGGCCGGGAATTGGCTCACCAGCACTTTCATCGGGTAGTGCCGATGGGGCAACGTCAGGTCGCGCTTACCCAGCGGGCCTTGGGCAAAGGTGCGGATCTGCGCATCGGGATCGCCGTATTCAAAGCGCGGATCGTCGCTGACGATCCAGAAATGGATGCGCTTGTCTTCTTCACCGAGCAATCGCAGCTTGTTGTTGATCTTCACCCAGTGTTCAGGCGTGCCGTAGCGGCCGACGGTGGACTCCAGGACACTGTAGCGGGCATCGAGCTCGGCTTCGGGCAACAGGCCCAGGCCCTTGCCGACCTGTTGGTACAAAGCGCCCCCGATCAACAGGAACACCAGCGCCGCCACCAGCGTGAACATGGCGCTCAAGCGCAGGGCGATGCTCTCAGGGACGCTCATCGCTGCGACTCTCCAGCACATAACCCATGCCGCGAATGGTGTGCAGCAACTTCTGTTCGAACGGCCCGTCGAGCTTGGCCCGCAAGCGTTTGATCGCCACTTCCACCACGTTGGCGTCACTGTCGAAGTTGATGTCCCAGACCATTTCGGCAATGGCGGTTTTCGAGAGGATTTCGCCCTGGCGGCGAGCCAGGACGCTGAGCAGGGAGAACTCCTTGGCGGTCAGGTCCAGGCGTTGGCCGGCGCGGGTGGCCTTGCGGCTGATCAGGTCGATCCACAGGTCGGCGATGCTCACCTGCACCGGTTCATGGCCGCCGCTGCGGCGGGTCAGGGCTTGCAGGCGCGCCACCAGTTCGAGGAAGGAGAAGGGCTTGCCCAGGTAGTCATCGGCCCCGTCGCGCAAGCCCTTGATGCGGTCTTCGACCCGTTCCCGGGCGGTGAGCATGATCACCGGTGTCTGCTTGCGGGCGCGCAGGGCCCGCAGTACGCCGAAGCCGTCCAGGCCCGGCAGCATCACGTCGAGCACGATCACCGCATAGTCGGTTTCCAGGGCCAGGTGCAGCCCTTCGATACCGTCTGGCGCCACGTCCACGGTGTAGCCCTGTTCGGTCAGGCCGCGGTGCAGGTAGTCCGCGGTTTTTTCTTCGTCTTCAATGATCAGAACGCGCATGGCCCCGCCTCAGTGGTCTGTGCTCGCCAGCGCCGCCGTCGGCGCCGACCCTGGCTGATGGGCGGGCCGATGGAACACTCGCTCGAGCCACAAGTATATGACCGGTGTCGTGAACAGCGTCAGCGCCTGGCTCACCAACAGGCCGCCCACCACCGCGATGCCCAGGGGCTGGCGCAGTTCCGCGCCGGGGCCATAGCCGAGCATCAGCGGCAGGGCTCCGAGCAGGGCCGCCAGGGTGGTCATCATGATCGGGCGGAAGCGTGTCAGGCACGCCTGGAAAATCGCCTCCTGGGGGGCCAGCCCTTTGTTGCGCTGGGCGTCGAGGGCGAAGTCGATCATCAGGATGCCGTTCTTCTTGACGATCCCGATCAGCAGCACCAGCCCGATCAGCGCCATGATCGAAAAGTCCTGGCCCAGCAGCCAGAGCATGATCAGCGCGCCGAGGCCGGCCGAGGGCAGGGTGGAGATGATCGTCAGCGGGTGCACGAAACTCTCGTAGAGCACGCCGAGAATGATGTACACGGCCACCAGCGCGGCGAGGATCAGCCACGGCTGGCTCGCCAGCGAGCTTTGGAAGGCCTGGGCCGCACCCTGGAAATTGCCAGTGATGGCTGCCGGCATGCCGATTTCGTTCTTCGCCTGGTCGAGCAGGCGCACCGCGTCTCCCAGGGCCACGCCGGGCGCCAGGTTGAACGACAGGTTGGCGGCCGGGAACATGCCGTCGTGGGCAATCGACAGCGGGCCGTTGCTCGGCGCATCGAAGCGGGCCAGGGCCGAGAGCGGCACCATTTCCCCACTCAGGGGCGAACGCAGGTAGAAATACGCCAGGCTTTCGGCCTTGCCCCGCTGCGCGGTATCGAGCTCCAGGATCACGTTGTACTGGTTGGTCTCGGTCTGGAATTCATTGATCTGCCGCTGGCCGAAGGCGTCGTACAGGGCCTGGTCGACATCGGTGGCGGTGAGGCCGAAGCGCGCCGCCGCGCTGCGGTCGATGTTGATGTGGGTGATGCTGCCGCCCAGTTGCAGGTCGTTGGAGATGTCACGGAACGCCGGGTTGCCGCGCAGCTTGTCGGTGAGTTTTTGCGTCCAGGCGTTGAGGCTCGGCCCGTCGTTGCTCTTGAGCACGTATTGATACTGGGCGCGGCTGGGGCCGGAGCTGAGGTTGATGTCCTGCCCGGCCCTGAGGTACAGCACCACGCCGGGGATTTTCAGCAGTTGCGGGCGGATCCGGTCGATGAAGCCGCTGGCCGACACATCACGCTCGCCCCGGGGCTTGAGGGCGATCCAGAAACGGCCGTTGGCGATGGTCTGGTTGTTGCCCGAGACGCCGACGGAGTGGGAGAAGGTCTGCACCGCAGGGTCGGCGGCGACGATGTCGGCCAGGGCCTTGTGCTTGGCCACCATGTCCGGGAACGACACATCGGCGGCGGCTTCGCTGGTGCCCAGCACCAGGCCGGTGTCCTGTACCGGGAAGAAACCCTTGGGAATGAACACATAGCCCACCACCGCCATCGCCAGGGTCAGGCCGAACACGCCGATCATCAGCTTCTGATGGGCCAGGGCCTTGCGCAGGCCCCGCTCATACCCGCCCAGCAGGCGTTCGCCGAACCCCGCCTTGCCATGGGCGTGATGCACCGGGGCGCGCATGAACAGCGCGGCCAGGGTCGGCGCCAACGTGAGGGACACGACCACCGAGATCAGGATGGTCGAGGTGGCGGTCAGGGCAAACTCCTTGAACAGGCGCCCGACCACGCCGCCCATGAACAGCAGCGGAATGAACGCGGCGATCAGCGAGAAACTGATGGAGACCACGGTAAAGCCGATTTCGCCGGCCCCCTTGATCGCCGCCTCGCGCATGCCATCGCCGGCCTCCAGGTGCCGGTGGATGTTCTCCACCACCACAATCGCATCGTCCACCACGAACCCTACCGAGATGACGATCGCCACCAGGGTCAGGTTGTTCAGGCTGAAACCCATCACGTACATCAGGGCAAAACTGGCGGTCAGCGACACCCCCAGCACCGCCGAGACGATCAGGGTCGCCGAGAGCTGGCGCAGGAACAACGCCATCACCGCCACCACCAGCAGCACCGCGATCAGCAAGGTGATTTCCACTTCGTGCAGCGAGGCGCGAATAGTCTGGGTGCGGTCGATCAGCACCTTGACCTGCACCGCCGCGGGCAACATGGCTTGCAGGGTGGGCAGGGCCGCCTGGATGCGGTCGACGGTCTCGACGATATTGGCCCCCGGTTGCCGGAAAATCACCAGGTTGACCCCGGGCTCGTTGTCGGACCAGGCCTGGACGTAGGCGTTTTCCGAGCCGTTGACCACCTTGGCGATGTCCTTGAGGTGAACCGGTGCCCCGTCCCGGTAGGACACGATCAGCTCTCCGTACTCCGCAGGCTTGAACAACTGGTCGTTGGTGGACAGGGTGGAAATACTCGATTCACCGTACAAGGCGCCCTTGGCCAGGTTGAGGCTGGCCTGTTGGAGCGCCAGGCGAATGTCCGCCAGGGTCAGGCCGATGGCGGCGAGCCGGTCGGCCGAGGCCTGGACCCGGATCGCCGGACGTTGCTGGCCGGTGATGTAGATTTGTCCTACGCCATCGATCTGGCTGATCTGACGGGAGAGCAGGGTTTCGACGTAGTCGCTCAGTTCGGTGCCGGGCATCAGCGTGGAACTGATGCTGAGGATCAGCACCGGACTGTCGGCGGGGTTGACCTTGCGCCAGGTCGGCAGGTTCGGCATGTCGTTGGGCAGTTTGCCGGCGGCGGTGTTGATCGCCGCCTGCACTTCCTGGGCGGCGGTGTCGATGCTTTTATCGAGGCTGAATTGCAGGATCAGGTTGGTCGAGCCCAGGGCGCTGCTGGAGGTCATCTGGGTAATGCCGGGAATGGCACTGAATTGCACTTCCAGCGGCGTCGCCACCGACGACGCCATGGTTTCGGGGCTGGCCCCGGGCAACTGGGCGTTGACCTGGATGGTTGGGAATTCCGCCTCCGGCAACGGCGCGACGGGCAGGCGAGGAAACGCGATCACCCCCAGCAGCACCAGGGCAAAGGTCAGCAGTACCGTGGCGATAGGGTGGTCGATGCACCACGCCGAAACCGAACCGCGCCCCTTCATGGCTGCGGCTCCGCGGTCTTGGCCAGGGCGGGTGGATCGCTGAGCACCTGGATGTGGCTGCCCGGCTTGAGCCGCGACTGGCCGTCGCTCACCAGTTGGTCGCCGGCATTCACCCCCTTGATGATGTGCAGGTCGCTGTCCTGGTAAACCATCACCACCGGCACGCTCTCGACCTTGTCGCCCTTTATGCGGTACACGAAGTGTTGCTCCAGGCCGCGCTGGACCACAGTAGGCGGTACCACCAGGGCGTCCTTGTCGATGGCGGTCTGGATTTTCAGTGTCACCAGTTGCCCCGGCCACAGCCGTTGCGCGGCGTTGTTGAATTCAGCCTTGGCCCGCAGAGTTCCGGTGTTGGCGTTGATCTGGTTGTCGATGAGGCTCAGGCGCCCCTCGCCGAGCAGCTCCCCGGTGGCGCCATCGGCGCCGATATAGGCCTTGACCAAGGCTTGCTCGGGGGCGGCGATCAACCGTTGCAAGGTGGGCAGCATTTGCTGGGGCAGGGAGAACTCCACGGCGATGGGGTCGATCTGGGTCACCGTGAACAGGCCTTCGGCGTCGCTGGTGCGCAGGAAGTTGCCTTCGTCCACGTTGCGAATGCCGACGCGACCGCTCACCGGGGAGCGGATCTGGGTATAGGACAGTTGCACCTGTGCCGAGTCAATGGCCGCCTGGTTGCCCTGGGCGGTCGCCTTGAGCTGGTTGACCAGCGCCTGTTGCTGGTCGTAGGTCTGCTTCGAGACGCCGTCATCGACGCTCAGCAATTTGTAGCGCTTGAGATTGACCTGGGCCACCGCCAGTTGTGCCTGGCTTTCGCCGAGCTGGGCCCGGGCCTGGTCGAGGCTGGCGCGGATCGAGCGGTCGTCGATGGTCGCCAGCAGGTCACCCTTCTTGACCAGTTGCCCCTCCTTGACCAGCAGTTGGGTGAGGATGCCGTCGATCTGCGGGCGGATCACCACGCTGTGCAGCGACAGCACCGTGCCGATGCCGCTGGCGAAGCGCGGTACATCCTTTTGCATCACGCTGACGGCCCGTACCGGAACGGCGGCGGGAGCGCCGGGCCTGGCGGTCACGGGCTTGAGCACAAACCAGAGGGCGAGGGCCGCCAGGGCGATCAGCAGCACGACAATCAGGACAGTTTTCTTCTGGATGCGCATGGATATGAAGGGCCGGTTCGAGACGCAAGAGTTGGAGCTTTCTTATATAGCGTTGCGAGCCGGTCAGGAAGGTGACGCCTAACTGACAGGCTTGTCAGTTTTGTCCCGGCTTGTTGTCGGATGAATGCATATGCCGGATGAAACTGCCAGCGCGCAGTGATATCGGGCAGGTATACTGCCGCCTTTCGCGGCTCGCCCTTCGGGCCCGACTTGCATGCATGACCCGGAGCCTTACATGACTTCCCCGACACCTTCGCCCGCGGACGATCTCCCCGGCGGCGAACAGGCCGATTTGCCCGTCAGCGATGTTTCCAGCAGCGAGGACATCAAAGCGGCGATCCCGGCTTTCAAATTCCCGTTCAAACCTGGTGAACTGGCGGCGGCCAAGGGCGCCGGGCAACAGCCGTGGTACAAGAACGGCGCGAAGAATGGCCATACCAAGACCCCGGGCGCTGCGCCTCCCGGCACGCGGCGTTCCATGGGCAAGCGCTGAATTGCTCCTTCGAGCACGGGGGCGACTTCAGCTCGTGACCCGTGCGCCTGCCAGGCTGCCACTCAATTCGTAAGCCGTCAGCTCAGCCTGGTGCGCCGCGAGAATTTCCGGCAACGAGCCGCGCAGGTACTCGACCCAGGTCTTGATCTTCGCATCCAGGTATTGGCGCGACGGGTAGATGGCGTAGAGGTTCAGTTCCTGGGAGCGGTAGTTGGGCATGACCCGCACCAGCGTGCCGTTGCGCAAGCCTTCGATGGCCGCGTACACCGGCAATACCCCCACGCCCATGCCGCTGGTGATCGCGGTTTTCATCGCATCGGCGGAGTTCACCAGGAACGGTGAACTGTTGATGGTGACCATCTCTTGGCCTTCCGGGCCGTCGAACACCCATTTTTCCAGCGGGATGACCGGGCTGACCAGGCGCAGGCAGGCGTGGTTGAGCAGGTCGCTGGGTTTTTGCGGGCAGCCGCTGGCTTTCACGTAGGCGGGCGAGGCGCAGACAATGCTGTAGGTGATCCCCAGGCGCTGGGAGACGAAGCCCGAATCCGGCAGTTCGCTGGCGAGCACGATGGAGACGTCGTAGCCCTCATCGAGGATGTCCGGCACCCGGTTGGCCAGGGTCAGGTCGAAGGTCACGTCCGGATGCGTCTTGCGGTAGCGGGCGATGGCGTCGATCACGAAATGCTGGCCGATGCCGGTCATGGTGTGGACCTTCAACTGCCCGGCCGGTCGCGCGTGGGCGTCGCTGGCCTCGGCTTCCGCTTCTTCGACGTAAGCCAGGATCTGCTCGCAACGCAGCAAGTAGCGTTTACCCGCCTCGGTGAGTGCAATGCGCCGCGTGGTGCGGTTGAGCAGGCGGGTTTGCAGATGGGCTTCCAGGTTGGAAACCGCACGCGAGACGTTGGCTGTGGTGGTATCCAGTTGCACGGCGGCGGCGGTGAAACTGCCGGCTTCGGCCACACAGCTGAACGCGCGCATGTTTTGCAAGGTGTCCATGGAGGGCTCTCTTGGGAGGTGGCAAATTGTGACATGAAGTTACAGAGATGCGGGACCCGACTAATGGATTATCGCGTTAACGGTAACAAAGATTCGCAGAAAGGTCGGCTTATCGCCGTTCGGCGGGGTGCCTAGAATTGCCGCCAAAGCAGGAGCGGGCCTTGGTGGGCACCTGTGGGAGCGAGCTTGCTCGCGATGAGGTCATTGCATTCAACATTTGAGGTGAATGTCCGGACGCCATCGCGAGCAAGCTCGCTCCCACAAGTTTGCGTCAACAGGCAGCCATCCTCGTCGTCATGCCCCTCCCTCAGGAATTTTGCGCAAGTGCCGCGTCGCATCAGCAGAGAGCTGAAGACTCTCAGTGTTTGGGTTCTGACATTAACCATCAGCGGTTGCATTGGCACAGGTGGTATTGCACCGCAAGGCCAGGTGTTGCCGGCCAATCAACTGGCGACCGATGCCGCCATCCGCGAGGCCGCCCGCGACGCCCGCTGGCCCACCCGCCAGTGGTGGCAAGCCTATGGCGATCGGCAACTGGATCGCTGGATCGACCTGGCCGTGCAAGGCAGCCCGAGCCTGGCCATGGCCGCGGCGCGAGTACGCCAGGCCAAGGCCATGGCCGGTATTGCCGAGGCCGCCGAGTCGTTGCAGATCAATGGCGAGTCGACCCTCAAGCGCCATAACTGGCCCACCGATCAGTTCTACGGCCCGGGCGAGTTGGCCGACACCACGACCTGGGACAACAATGCTGCCCTGGGCTTGAGTTATGCCCTGGACCTGTGGGGCCGTGAGCGCAATGCCAGCGAACGGGCGGTTGACCTGGCCCACGTCAGCGTCGCCGAGGCACGGCAGGCGCAACTGGAATTGCAGAACAACATCGTGCGCGCCTACATCCAGTTTTCGTTGCACTACGCCCAGCGCGATATCGTCGCTGCGACCCTGCGCCAACAAGAGCAGATTCTCGACCTGGCGCAGAAGCGCCTGGACGGTGGCATCGGCACCCATTTCGAAGTCAGCCAGGCCCAGGCGCCACTGCCCGAGACCCATCGCCAACTCGATGCCCTGGACGAGGCCATCGCCTTGAGCCGCAATCAATTGGCGGCCTTGGCGGGCAAGGGACCGGGAGCGGGTGCGCAGTTGCAACGTCCGACCCTGGTCCTCGGCGCGCCCTTGAAGCTGCCGTCGGCCTTGCCCGCCGAACTGCTTGGCCAGCGTCCGGATGTGGTGGCCGGGCGTTGGCAAGTGGCGGCCCAGGCCCGGGGCATCGATGTGGCGCGGGCCGGCTTCTATCCCAACGTCGACCTGGTGGGGAGCCTCGGCTACATGGCCACCGGTGGCGGGGCGCTGGAGTTTTTGACCGGCAAGAAACTCACCTACAACGTCGGGCCGGCGATCACGTTGCCGATCTTCGACGGCGGGCGCCTGCGTTCGCAGTTGGGCGAGGCGGCCGCCGGGTATGACATCGCCCTGGCGCACTACAACCAGACACTGGTGAACGCGCTCAAGAGCATTTCCGATCAGTTGATCCGTCGCGAATCCATGGACAAGCAGCAGGCCTTCGCCGCCGAATCGGTGGCCGCGGCCCAGCGTACCTACGACATCGCAAAGGTGGCGTTCCAGCGCGGCCTGACGGACTACCTCAATGTGCTCAACGCCCAAAGCCTGTTGTTCAAGCAGCAACAGGTGCAACAACAGGTGGAGGCGGCTCGCCTGACGGCCCATGCCGATCTGGTGACGGCGTTGGGCGGTGGGCTGGACTCTGTAGGAGCTGTCGAGTGCAACGAGGCTGCGATCTTTCCCCCGACACTTGAGTCTCAAGCGAAAGATCAAAAGATCAAAAGATCGCAGCCTTCGGCAGCTCCTACACAGCGCCTACACAGTTCCGACAAGGCACAACCCAAGCGGGAGCAAGCTCCCTCGCCACGATGCGTAAGCAGCATCCAATGATGTCTTTACTTGCCCCCGCACGCCGGCTGTATCGCCTCGAATGGCGCCGTGGTTTCTTCGACTGGGCCCGCAGCGACGGGGTGACCTGGGTCTATATCTTCAAGGTCCTGTTTGCCGCGTTCCTGACCTTGTGGCTGGCGATGCGCCTGGAATTGCCACAACCGCGCACGGCCATGATCACCGTGTTCATCGTCATGCAGCCCCAGAGCGGGCAGGTGTTCGCCAAGAGCTTCTACCGTTTCCTCGGCACCCTGGCGGGTTCTGCGGTGATGGTGGCGCTGATCGCCCTGTTCGCCCAGAACACCGAGCTGTTCCTTGGTTGCCTGGCGATTTGGGTCGGCATCTGTTCGGCAGGGGCGGCGCGGTATCGTAACTTCCGTGCCTATGGTTTCGTGCTGGCTGGCTACACCGCGGCGATGATCGGCTTGCCAGCGTTGGCCCACCCCGAAGGGGCGTTCATGGCGGCGGTCTGGCGGGTGCTGGAGATTTCCCTGGGAATTCTCTGCTCGACCCTGGTCAGTGCCGCGATCCTGCCGCAAACCGCCAGCGCCGCCATGCGCAACGCCTTGTACCAGCGCTTTGGCGTGTTCGCCCTGTTTGTCACCGACGGCTTGCGCGGACGCAGCAAGCGGGAGGCCTTCGAGGCCGGTAACGTGCGCTTTATCGCCGAAGCCGTCGGCCTGGAGAGCCTGCGCAGCGTGACGGTGTTCGAAGACCCACACATGCGTCGGCGCAATGGCCGGCTCAGTCGCTTGAACAGTGAATTCATGGGTGTCACCACCCGTTTCAATGCCTTGCACCAATTGCTCGAACGCTTGCGCGGCGGGGTGGCGGATCATGTGGTGAACGCCATCAAGCCTGGTTTGCAAAACCTGGCCGAGCTGCTGGACGGCTTCAGCGCACGGGCCTTGACCGACGCCGACGCAGCGCGGTTGGCGGCGGCGCTGGCAGACTACAAGGCCGACCTGCCGGCCCAGGTACGGCGCTTGCGGGCAGCGTTCCAGGGCACCGCGCCAAGCGATGGCGAGCAGTTGGACTTTCATACCGCTTATGAGCTGCTTTATCGCTTTGTCGACGACTTGCACGGCTACGCCCTGACCCATGCCTCCCTGGCCGAGCATCGCCACGAGCGCGAGCGCTGGGACGAACCGTTCGTGCCCCAGACCAACTGGCTGGCCGCCGCGGCATCGGGGTTTCGCGCCGCTTTCATCCTGCTGGTCCTGGGCAGCTATTGGGTCGCCACGGCCTGGCCGAGCGGCGCGACCATGACCATGATCGCCGCGGCCACCGTGGGCCTCTCGGCCGCCACCCCGAACCCCAAGCGCATGGCTTTCCAGATGGCCTGCGGTACGTTGTTCGGGGCGCTGGTCGGCTTCGTCGAGATGTTTTTCATTTTCCCGCTGATCGATGGTTTTCCGTTGCTCTGCGTGATGCTCGCTCCCGTCATCATGTTCGGTTCGTTCCTCAGTTCCAGGCCGCAATACGCCGGGGTCGGCCTGGGGCTGCTGATTTTCTTTTGCACCGGCTCAGTGCCGGACAACCTGACGGTCTACAACCCTTACGCCTTCATCAACGACTACATCGCGATGATCCTCGGCATGTTGGTGTGCGCCGCTGCCGGGGCGATCATCCTGCCGCCCAACAGCCGCTGGTTGTGGCGTCGATTGGAGCAGGACCTGCGCGAGCAAGTGGTGTTCGCCATTAGCGGTCGTCTGAAGGCGCTGGCCTCGAGTTTTGAGAGCCGCACCCGCGACCTGCTGCACCAGGCCTACGGTCTGGCGGCGGGGCAACCCCAAGTGCAACGGGACTTGCTGCGCTGGATGTTCGTGGTGCTGGAAGTCGGCCACGCGATCATTGAGTTGCGCAAGGAGCAGGCCATCTTGCCGGTGCACCCGGCGTATGCCGAAGGCCAGCCATGGCGCCAGGCGATTCGGGTGATGGGGCGGGCGCTGGTGCGACTGTTCCGCCAGCCGGGCCAGAGCAATCTGGAGCGTGCGTTGGTGGCGGTGGATCATGCCATCGGCCGCGTGCAGGCCACCGACGAACCCTTCGCCCCGCATTTCGACACCTCGGCCCTGCGCCGGGTGAAAAGCTACCTGCATTTCATCCGCACTTCGCTGCTGGACCCGCAATCGCCATTGGCCGGCTATGCCATGGCGCATGCCACATCGCTTCCCCAGGAACCTGAACATGCCCCGTGAGATCGCCTTCCATGGCGTGTACATGCCCACCATGACCCTGATGTTTTTCATCGCCGCCGGCCTGGCCTGGGCCTTGGACCGCTTCCTGTCGGGGTTGGACCTGTACCGTTTCTTCTGGCACCCGGCGTTGTTGCGCCTGAGTCTGTTTACCTGTCTGTTCGGCGCGCTGGCGCTGACGGTCTACCGTTGAGATCGATGCGATGAAAAAGTTTTTCAGCCTGCTGGCGACGCTGTTGGTACTGGCCCTGGCGTTGTGGATCGGCCGTACGCTGTGGGTCCATTACATGAACACGCCCTGGACCCGCGATGGCCGGGTGCGGGCCGACATCATCAATGTGGCCGCCGATGTCAGCGGCGAGGTGGTCGAGGTGTCGGTGCGCGACAACCAGTCGGTGAAAAAGGGCGACTTGTTGATGCGCATCGACCCCGAGCATTACCGCATCGCCGTGAAGCAGGCGCGCTCCCTGGTGGCGTCGCGCAAGGCCACCTGGGAGATGCGCAAGGTCAACGCCCATCGACGTGCCGACTTGGACAGCCTGGTGATCTCCCGGGAAAACCGCGACGACGCCAGCAACATCGCCGACTCGGCCCTGGCCGACTACCAGCAGGCCGAGGCCCAGTTGGAAGCCGCGGAGCTGAACCTGTCGCGCACCGACGTTCGCGCGGCGGTGGATGGCTACGTCACCAACCTCAACGTGCACCGCGGCGACTATGCGCGCATCGGCGAGGCGAAAATGGCCGTGGTGGACATGCATTCGTTCTGGGTCTACGGCTTCTTCGAAGAGACCAAATTGCCCAAGGTGCGGGTCGGCGATTCGGCGCAGTTGCAGTTGATGAGCGGTGAGACGCTCAAGGGCCATGTGGAAAGTATTTCCCGAGGCATCTACGACCGCGACAACCCCGAAAGCCGCGAACTGATCGCCGATGTGAACCCCACGTTCAACTGGGTTCGCCTGGCCCAGCGAGTGCCGGTGCGCATTCATCTGGATGACGTGCCGGACGGCGTGCTGCTGGCGGCGGGGATGACCTGCACGGTGGTGGTGGAGCCCCACGCCAAGCGCTGAGGCATCGCATCATTTGTGGGGGGATGGTGAGATTTGATCTACACCACAAATCCCTGTGGGAGCGAGCTTGCTCGCGATAGCGGTGGTTCAGCCGCATCGAGGGTGGCAGACACGCCGTCATCGCGAGCAAGCTCGCTCCCACATTTTTTCCGGGGTGATGGCGAGATTTGGTGTACACCACAAGTCT
>NZ_JACNDD010000152.1:0-15155 GCF_017351395.1 Pseudomonas sp. FW305-28 | reverse complement strand
TGTGAGGTCGACTGACCCACTGCTATCGCGAGCAAGCTCGCTCCCACAAGGGTTTTTTGTCAGGCTTTACTTGGGTGAGACAGGCCGCTCTTCAGCAGTGCATCCACGCTCAGCTTCCCAGCCCCTTGCAGCACCAACGGCAGCAACGCCACCAGGTAGATCAACGGCAGCTTGAAGTTGCCATGTCCCTTGTTGGTAATCGCATAACCCTGGGCCAGTTCGCTCAAGCTCGACCAGTCCGCCGGCCAGTGTACGGCCGCGGTCGCCACCACGGTGACGACGATCAGCACCAGCGCCGACAGGCGCGTGCCCAAGCCAATCAACAGGGCGATGGCGCCGATCAGTTCGGCCCACATCGCCAGTTCCCAGTTCCACTGGGCCGGCACATGGTCGAAGGGGAACGGGAAGGCCGACTGGATCTCGGCGAACCAGTTCTCGCCATTCCATTTTTCCAGGCCGGATTCGAAAAACTCCCAGGCCAGGAACAGGCGCAGGCCCAGCGGCGCGAGCCAGGCGCCTGCCTGATCGAGATGAAGATGCAGTGTTTTCAGCACGTTTGAATACATGATCGGCCTCCCTGGGCTCAAGCGTGTTGCGGCCGTTGGCGGCGCTGAGTGGCTTGGGCCAGTTTGCCCACCAGGCGGATGGCGGTGGCGGCGCAGATCAGGCCGAACGGCAGCACGTACCAGTCGCTCATGGGAATGCGCTTGAAATTGGAGTAGGCAAAGATCGCCGCCAGCACCCACATACCGGTGACATGCAGGCGCTTCCAGGCCTTGAAGCCGATCAGGCGCGTGGTGCTTTTGAACGAGGTCAGGGCCAGCAGCAGGATGAATACGTAGCCCACGGTGCCAGGCACGTTGCCGAGGGGGGTGCGGCCGGGCCAGAACTCGGTATTGAGCTGGCCGTAGCTGTAGATCAGCACTGCGTGGACCAGATGGGAGAAGGCAAACGCCAGCCCGATGAAGCGTCGTTCACGCACCAGCGACCGGCTCAGGGGCGAGGGCACCAGCACCGCGAATGCCGAGGCGGTGAAGGCCAGCAAGAAGAGGAGGAAGGACGAACGAGCCGTGGCGCGAATGGCGCTGCGCACGCCTTCGGTGAGGTCCGGGTTGAGCACCAGGATCAACCCGGTCATCAACAGCACCAGGGCGGCGAGCAGGCTGAACAGCGACCAGCCCTGGAAACGAAGGGGAGATGCAGTTGCGGTAGGCATGTAAAGGCTCCTTGGAAGTCGAGGCCCGGTGGTGATGGCCGCCGGGGCATGAGGAGTCTTTCAAGCCGGTGTAAGCGGGGTGTGTCCACAACGCCGTATCGTGCAAGTTTGTGTATGCCCATCATCCGCAGACACACTGACATACAAACCCCCCTCCAAATCCAATACCCCACAGGGGGATTGGTAAGGCATCAAGCTGTGTGGCGCCTCGGAACAGTGTGGGAGCGAGCTTGCTCGCGATGGCGTCAGGTCAGTTGAACGGATGCCGGCTGATACACCGCTATCGCGAGCAAGCTCGCTCCCACAGAGGTTGTTGGTTGTGTCAGCTTGCGAAGGCCAGGCGCAGCTCGGCGCATAGGCCGCCGCCGTCGCGGTTGCTCAGGGTCAGTGAGCCGCCCATGGCGATCGCCAGTTGCTGGGCGATGGCCAGGCCCAGGCCAGTGCCACCGGTTTCCCGGTTGCGCGAGCTTTCCACCCGATAGAACGGTTTGAGCACCTCGGCCAGTTCCAGCTCGCTGATCCCGGGGCCACGGTCCAGCACCTGGATCACCAGTTGCCCGTTGGCGGCCGGTTGCACCTGGATCTGCGCCGCGCCGCCGAATTTCAAGGCGTTGTCCACCAGGTTGACCAGCACCCGCCGCAGGGCATGGGGGCGGGTGTCGATGACGGCGGCGTTTTTCCCGCACAGTTGCACGTCCTTGCCGGTGTCCTGGTAGTCGAACACCAGGCTGTCGAGAAACGCATCCAGGCTGATCCGACAACTGGCCTCGGTGGCACCGTGGATGCTGCGGGCATAGGCCACGCCTTCACGCACCAAGTGTTCCATTTCGCTCAAGTCGCTCCACAATTTGTCCCGTTCGATCCCTTCGTCCATGAACTCGGCGCGCAGCTTCATGCGTGTGATGGGCGTCTGCAAGTCATGGGAAATCGCCGCCAGCAACTGCATGCGCTCCTTGAGGTAGGCGGCGATGCGGTCCTGCATGGCATTGAAGGCCTTGGCCGCATGCACCACTTCGGTCGGGCCCTTTTCGTCCAGGCGGACGCTGTGGGCGTTCGGGTCGAGGGTTTCCACCGCCTGGGCCAGCCGGGTCAGGGGGCCGACGGCGATGCGCACGGCCAGCCAGGTGCAGCCGATCAACAGCGCCAACTGCCCCAGCAACACCATCGGCAGCCAGGGGGAGAGGGGCATCATCGCCGGGCGGACGTCGATGGTCAGCGGGCTGCCGTCCCCCAGGCGCAGGAGCGCCTGATAGTGCATTTTCGGCCCGGGAATCTGCTTGAAGGTCAGGCCATAGGCCTGGCCGATGGCTTCCTGGATCGAACTGACCGAGATCGGCGCATCGGCAAGATCCATCGGTTGCCCGGGCTGGCCTTCGTCGAGCAGGTAGCCATAGTTGCGCCGGGCGAGTTTCGGCAGCCAGGCCGGGCGTTCGGCGGCAGGCAGGCGGTCGAGAATGGCGACGGAGGTCGAGACATCGGTTTCCAGGTTGCCGAGCATGGTCGACTTGGCACTCTGATAGCGCTCGTAGTATTGGACACCGAAGGACAGGCCCTGGGCCAGGATCAGGCCGATCAGGAAGATCAGCGACAACCTCGAGGCCAGGGTCCGTGGCCAACGCAGCGGCAGACTCATACCGAGGCCTCGAGGATCTCCACCGGCAGCGAGAACACGTAGCCTTCGCTGCGCACGGTCTTGATGTAGGCCGGTTCCCGGGCGTCGTCCAGCAGGCGCTGGCGCAGGCGACTGACCAGCAAATCGATGGAACGATCGAACAGGTCGGCGTCCCGGCCCTGGGTGAGG
The DNA here is from genome assembly GCF_017351395.1 of Pseudomonas sp. FW305-28. Lineage (NCBI taxonomy): Bacteria > Pseudomonadati > Pseudomonadota > Gammaproteobacteria > Pseudomonadales > Pseudomonadaceae > Pseudomonas > Pseudomonas sp. FW305-28. Next base: position 12,138 of record NZ_JACNDD010000152.1, on the reverse strand, counting down.
TTAAGCAACTGGTCGCGGTTGAGCACCCGTTGCGGATGGTCGAGGAATACCCGCAACAAACGATATTCGGCGCCGCTCAAGGCAACCATGGTGCCGTCGGTGTCCAGCAGGTGGCGGGCGGTGGTGTCCAGGCGCCAGCGCCCGAACGCCAGCAGGCGACCACTTTCAGTGACCACCAGGTTGGGCGGCAGCATGCGGGTGCGGCGCAGCACGGCGTTGATCCGCGCTAGCAGTTCACGGGCGGCGAACGGCTTGACCAGGTAATCATCGGCGCCCATCTCCAGGCCGATGATGCGGTCGGTTTCGTCGTTGCGGGCGGTGAGCATCAGCACCGGCGTGGCCTTGTGCTTGCCGGCACGCAGCTCCCGGCACAGCACCAGGCCGTCGTCGCCGGGCATCATGATGTCCAGCACGATCAGGTCCACCGGTGTGGTTTCCAGGAAAGCGCGCATCTGCCGGCCGTCGGCGACGACGGTGGTGCGCAGGCCATTCTTCTTCAGGTAGTTGCCAACCAGCTCTCTGATCTCGCGATCGTCATCCACTATCAACACGTGATCGACATGATCCATGGTGTCCAGCTCCTCGGCGTTTCGTTGTGAGCAGTCTACAGGCGCCGGCCGGCCCGGCTCGCGGCGGTTTGTATTGCAGTGTATCTGGCGCGCGACGGATACACAGCGATGCAAAAAGCCACTGGGCTCGATACAGACGCGATACCTGCGCGGCATTCAATGGCACCCATCGAGGCAACACAACGCAGCCTCGGCAGATAAACCCCATTGAATCGAGGAATCGCCATGAACACCAAAGCCCTCTACGCCGCCTGCCTTTTCGCCGCGCTGAACATCTGCACCCTGTCGGCCCGAGCCGAAAGCAACGTGCAAACGCACAGCTACACCTACGGCACCCACCTGGACATCCAGAAGGTGCTTTCCCTTACCGAAGATGCCGAGCCGACCTGCGGCGTGGTCAACGCCCACATGACCTACCTGGATTCGGCAGGCCACGAGCAAGCGCTGGACTATCGCAAGTTTTCCGATAACTGCAGCAACCAGAACTGACCTGCTTTTGTGGCGAGGGAGCTTGCTCCCGCTGGGGCGCGAAGCGGCCCCTTTACTTTCCTGACGTACCCAGTTGTCAGGTCGATTTCGGGGGCTGCTGCGCAGCCCAGCGGGAGCAAGCTCCCTCGCCACAGGGTCTATGTCAGCCTTTTAGATTGAGGTGTTGCCATGCTTCTGATCGCTTTTCTCGGCGGGATCCTGACGATCCTCAGCCCCTGTATTCTTCCGGTGGTGCCGTTTCTGTTCGCCCGGGCCGATCGCTCCCGCGGCTCGGTGCTGCTGACCCTCGGCGGCATGGTGCTGACGTTCGCCCTGGTCTCCAGCCTGGCGGTGGTCAGTAGCGAATGGGTGGTGCGCGCCAGCAGTGTCGGCCGGCAAGTCGCCTTGGTGGTGATGGTGGTGTTCGCCTTGTCATTGATCTTCAGCCGGGTCGGCATCTGGCTGGCGCGGCCGCTGGTCAGCCTGGGCAATCGCCTGGACGCCGGGGCCGGGCGGATGGCCGGGCCGGTGGCCTCGGTGCTGATCGGGGTCGCCACCGGGCTGCTCTGGGCACCGTGTGCCGGGCCGATACTCGGGGTGATCCTGACCGGCGCGATGCTGCAAGGCGCCAGCGCACAAACCAGCCTGTTGTTGCTCGCCTACGGCCTGGGCAGCGCCTTGTCCCTGGGTACATTGATCCTGGCCGGGCGTGGGCTGGTCGGGCGCCTGAAACTCTCGCTGCCGATCACCACCTGGTTGCGCCGGGGAACGGGGGCGGTGGTGTTGCTGGCCGCCGTGGCGATTGGCACCGGGGCGGACGATCGGTTGTTGGCGGCGACTTCCTCCCAACCCTCGGCCACCTTGGAACAAGGCTTGCTGAAGAACGTGCCCAAGGTCATTGACTATGTGGTGAGCAAGGCCGGCGCAAGCTCTATGCCGGCCCTCGAATCCCAGGGCGCCATGCCTGCGCTGGACGGCGCGGTGCAATGGCTGAACTCGCCGCCGCTGAGCAGCGAGTCACTGCGGGGCAAGGTGGTGCTGGTGGACTTCTGGACCTACGACTGCATCAACTGCCAGCACACCTTGCCCTATGTGAACGGTTGGGCGAAGAAGTATGAAAAGGACGGGCTGGTGGTGATCGGTGTCCACACCCCGGAATATGGCTACGAGAAGATCATCGACAACGTACGCGAGCAGGTACGCAAACTGGACATCCACTACCCGGTGGCGATCGACAATCAGTATGCGATCTGGCGCGCCTTCAACAATCAGTACTGGCCGGCCCATTACTTCATCGATGCCAAGGGGCAGGTGCGCTACAGCCACTTTGGCGAAGGGCGTTACGGCGAGCAGGAGCAGGTGATCCAGCAGTTGTTGCAGGAGGCGAAGACGGGTTGATGACTAGAGCGAGCTTGCTTGTGCGAGGGGAATCTGTGGGAGCAAGGCTTGCCCGCGAAGCAGACGACTCGGTTTCAGATAGACCGCGCGAACTTCATCGCGGGCAAGCCTTGCCCCCACAGATTCCCTCGCCACAAGTCGATGTAGTGGTGCTGGCCCCTTGCTCATTTGCATCCAGTCAAACTTCTTTCCTTTCAGAAAGTTGGGCGACAAACCTATGCGTATTTCTATGTGGGTCGTAACGACGTTTCTCCTGGCCGCCGTCTCGCTTGGGGCCCAGGCCAAGGCGCTGACGCAGAACCAGCAGTCGGTGTGCCGCTGGGGTTCGGATATTGCGGCGGGCGCGCAGGCGTCGAAGCTTTCCGGCGTCAGCCTGTACGGCGCGCGCAAGAAGCTGCAAGTGCGCAAGTTTCCCCGGCCCTGGATGCGCATGACCGCCCTGGGCATTACCGAGCAGACTTACAACAGCGCTTCGCGCCTGAAGCCTGCTGCGGTCAAGCAGACCTACTACGAACAATGTGTCCGTCATGAGCTGGCACGCCGATAGGCCTCAGGCCGGGCTCCGGCCTGGCATCTCGATACCGTGCTGGTGCACCCGCCGATACAGGGTCGCCCGGGAAATGCCCAGGGCCCGGGCGGCGGCGGTGGGTTTCCAGCGGTGGCGCACCAGGGCATCGAGCAGCGCCTGGCGTTCCGGGCTGGCGCTCGGCTGCGGTCCATGATCGGCGGCGTCCGCGCGGTGCAATGACTCGGGCAGGTGGCTGAGCTGAACCACACTGGCTTCGCACACCGCGCAGGCATAGCGCAGCACATGGCGCAACTGGCGGATATTGCCCGGCCAGTGATAACCGAGCAGGCATTCCAGCGCCGCGCTGCTTAATTGCACCGTTCCCCCGCAGAGTGCCGACTCCTCGGCAAGCATTCGATTGATCAGCGCCAGCCGGTCGCTGCGTTCGCGCAACGGTGGTAGCTGGAAACGCGCGCCACCGAGGCGGAAATACAAATCCTCACGAAACTCGCCAGCGGCCACCAGGGTCTCCAGGTCGCGGTGGGTGGCGCAGATCACCTGGATGTCCACGGCCTTGCGGCGGGATGCCCCCAGCGGCGCCACTTCACCCTCGGCCAGCACCCGCAGCAGGCGGGTCTGCAAGGTCAGCGGCATGTCACCGATCTCATCGAGGAACAAGGTGCCGCCATCGGCCTGTTGCAGCAGGCCTTGCATGCCTTTGGCCGAGGCACCGGTGAAGGCGCCGGCGACGTAGCCGAACAATTCGCTTTCGATCAGGCTTTCGGGAATGGCGGCGCAATTCAACGCCACGAAAGGGCGATCACGGCGTTGGCTGGCTTGGTGCAACTGCCGGGCGAACACTTCCTTGCCGGAACCGGTTTCGCCCTGGATCAGCACCGGCAGGTTGCGATCCTTGACCCGTACCGCCAGGCGCAGGCTGTCGGCCAGGCGCGGATCGATCTCGGCCGGGGTCATCGCCACCCGCGGACGCGGATTGGCCCGCTGGCGGGGGGCGCTCAAGCGGCCATGCAAAGCGTGATCGAGGAGGCAGAGGCTTTCGTCCCGGGCCCGGTGCAGCCGTTGCTGGTCGAACACCTGGCCGATGTGTTGCGGCAACTGCCCGTAATGCTGCAGCAGGTAGTGGCGGGCGGCCGGGTTCAGGGCTTGCAGGCAACCGTCGTCATCCCAGGCGAACAGGAAGTCCGGCTGGCTGTCGACGTAGCCGGCGTTGCTATGGGCCCGTAGCACCCAGTAGCCCTGGGCACTGCTCATGAAAAACGCCTGCTCGATCTCCCGGGCGCTCTGCACCACCATTTGCCGGATCAGGTGCTGCGAGCGTCGATCATCCGGCGAGCGCACTGCCGAGACGTCCAGCACCCCGAGCAATTCGCCCTGGGGGTCGAAGACCGGTGCGGCGGAGCAGGTCAGGCCAATGAACGCCGCGCGGAAATGGTCGCGCTTGTGCACCGTCACCGGGGCTTTGCCCATGAGCACCGCCGCCACGCCACAGGTGCCTTCTTCACCCTCCGACCAACATGTGCCCAGGTACAGCCCAGCCTTGCGGCAGTCATTGCGGATCGTGGTTTCCACCCGATAGTCGATGGTCTGGCCCTGGGCATCGGTCAAGAGCACGCAGTAGTCGGCATCACGTACCCGGCCATGGAGGCGGGCCACTTCTTCACTGGCGATATTGAGGAACAGCTCGGAGCGCTCGCGGCATTGCTTGAGCACGTCCTGGGACAGGATGCGCGGGCCCTGCAGCGAACCGGGGTCCAGGTGATGTTGCTCCAGGGAGCGACGCCAGGAGTCGAGGATCAGGTCCGGGACCGGCAGTTGAGGCAATTGCGCCGCGTTTTTCACCACGCGGCTGACGCAATCCACGTGCGCCCGGGAGTGAGCGGAAAGCATAGGGGCCTCCGATTCAGCTTCTTGTCGTTGTGCGCACATTAAGCGCCGTTCGCCGGGTGCAGACAAGCACGACGGGGTGTGCGGGCAGATGTGAGACGCAACGTCTCAGCGTCTCGCGGTTACCTCGTGCAGGCTGACATGGAGCGTCTCAGCCGGGCTCGCTTGGCCTCATTGAACATCCCGCCTGGACCGCTCTGGCTCGGCTGTCTCCTGGACTTTTCCGGTAACTGGCACCGCCCTTGCTCTACCCCTGGAGCCCGCCTGACGGGTCATCCAATAATAACAACGAGGTGCCTATGTTCTCCTGCCCAGGCCGTTCGCCTGTTTCTCCCGCGGTGGCACCATGAGCCGCCGGCCACTGACCGTGGGCATCATCGCCAACCCCGCATCGGGCCGCGACGTGCGGCGCCTGACCGCCAATGCCGGGCTGTTTTCCAGCACCGACAAGGTCTCGGTGATCCAGCGCCTGCTGGCCGCTTTCGGTGCCACCGGCATCGAGCGGGTGTTGATGCCCACCGACATGATTGGCATGGCCGCCGCTGTGCTGAAGAACAGCCACAGTCGCCAGGCCCGTAGCAGCCACTGGCCGGCCCTGGAGTTCCTCGACCTGACCCTGCGCCAGACCGTCGAAGACACCCGCCAGGCCGCGCGCCTGATGGCCGAGCGCGAGGTGGCGCTGATCGCCGTGCTCGGTGGCGACGGCACCCACAAGGCGGTGGCCGCCGAAGTGGGGGACATCCCGTTGCTGACCCTGTCCACCGGCACCAACAACGCCTTTCCCGAACTGCGCGAAGCCACCAGTGCTGGACTGGCCGGTGGCTTGTACGCCAGCGGCCGGGTCCCGGCCCAGATCGGTTTGCGCCGCAACAAGCGTTTGCTGGTTTGCGACGCCGGACGTGGCCTGCGCGAAGTCGCCTTGGTGGACGTCGCCGTGTCGCCCCTGCGGTTTGTCGGCGCCCGGGCCATCAGTCGGGCACAGGACTTGGCCGAAGTGTTCGTGACCTTCGCCGAGCCGCAGTCCATCGGCCTGTCGGCGCTATGCGGCTTGTGGTTTCCGGTGTCACGCCAGGCACCGGGTGGCGCCTGGATGCGCCTGGACCCGCAATCCCCCGAAGCGTTGCTGGTGCCGCTCGCGCCGGGCCTGTTGCAGGGCTGTGGCGTGCTCGCCGCCGGCCCCCTGGAACCCGGTGTCGCCCACGGCCTGTCGCTCTCCAGCGGCACCCTGGCCCTGGACGGCGAGCGGGAAATCGAATTCAACGTTCATGACCGGCCCACGGTCACCCTCGATGCCGGCGGTCCACTGAGCATCGATGTCAACGCGGTGCTGGCCTACGCCGCGCAACAACGTTTGCTGGCCATCGGCCGCGAACACCCGCAACACCCTCTGAATCTTCAAGAAGACACCCCAGGAGAATAAAAATGTCGACACCGCTCACCCACGATCACCTGCTGCACGCCTATCAGGTGATGCGCACCATCCGCGCCTTCGAAGAGCGCCTGCACGTGGAGTTCGCCACGGGTGAAATCCCCGGGTTCGTCCACCTGTATGCCGGCGAAGAAGCCTCGGCCGCAGGCGTCATGGCCCACCTGGGCGATGACGATTGCATTGCCTCCAACCACCGTGGCCATGGCCATTGCATCGCCAAGGGCGTGGATGTCTACGGAATGATGGCCGAGATCTACGGCAAGAAAACCGGCGTTTGCCAAGGCAAGGGCGGCTCGATGCACATCGCCGACTTCGAGAAAGGCATGCTCGGCGCCAATGGCATTGTCGGCGCCGGCGCACCCTTGGTGGTCGGCGCGGCTTTGGCGGCCCGGCTCAAGGGCACCGACAGCGTCGCCGTGGTGTTTTTCGGCGACGGCGGCTCCAACGAGGGCGCGGTGTTCGAAGCCATGAACATGGCCTCGGTGTGGAACCTGCCGTGCCTGTTCGTCGCGGAAAACAACGGCTACGCCGAAGCCACCGCGTCCAATTGGTCGGTGGCCTGCGATCACATCGCCGACCGCGCGGCCGGGTTCGGCATGCCCGGTGTGACTGTCGACGGCTTCGACTTCTTTGCCGTGCATGAAGCCGCCGGGGCCGCCGTCGAACGCGCCCGTGCCGGGGAGGGGCCGTCGCTGATCGAGGTCAAGTTGACCCGCTACTACGGTCACTTCGAGGGCGACGCCCAGACCTACCGGGCCCCCGACGAGGTCAAGCACTTCCGTGAAAACCAGGACTGCCTGATGCAGTTCCGCGAGCGCACGACCCGGGCCGGCTTGCTCACCGTCGAGCAGTTGGACCAGATCGACAAGGAAGTGGACCTGCTGATTGAAAACGCCGTGTACAAGGCCAAGTCCGATCCCAAGCCTTCCTCGGCGGACCTGCTGACCGACGTCTACGTCAGCTATCCCTGAACGCCCTCCTGAACAACAAGAATAGAGAACTCCATCATGGCGAGAAAAATCAGCTATCAGCAGGCAATCAACGAAGCGCTGGCCCAGGAGATGCGTCGGGACTCAAGCGTGTTCATCATGGGTGAGGACGTGGCCGGTGGGGCTGGCGCACCCGGTGAAAACGACGCCTGGGGCGGTGTACTTGGGGTGACCAAGGGCCTTTACGACCAGTTTCCCGGGCGCGTGCTGGACACGCCACTCTCGGAAATCGGTTACGTCGGTGCGGCGGTCGGGGCCGCCACCTGCGGCGTACGCCCGGTGTGCGAACTGATGTTCGTCGACTTTGCCGGGTGCTGCCTGGACCAGATCCTCAACCAGGCGGCGAAGTTTCGCTACATGTTCGGCGGCAAGGCCTCCACGCCCCTGGTGATCCGTACCATGGTCGGCGCCGGCCTGCGCGCCGCCGCCCAGCATTCGCAGATGCTCACGTCCTTGTGGACGCACATTCCGGGGCTGAAAGTGGTCTGCCCGTCATCGCCTTACGACGCCAAGGGCCTGCTGATCCAGGCGATCCGCGACAACGACCCGGTGATCTTCTGCGAGCACAAGTTGCTCTACAGCATGCAGGGCGAAGTGCCGGAAGAGCTCTACACCATCCCCTTTGGCGAGGCCAACTTCCTGCGCGACGGCAAGGACGTGACCCTGGTGTCCTACGGACGCATGGTCAACACCGCGATGGACGCCGCCCGCAGCCTGGCCGGGCGCGGTATCGACTGCGAAGTCATCGACCTGCGCACCACCAGCCCGATGGACGAGGACAGCATCCTCGAAAGCGTGGAGAAGACCGGGCGCCTGGTGGTGATCGACGAGGCCAACCCGCGCTGTTCCATGGCCACCGATGTTTCCGCGCTGGTGGCGCAAAAGGCCTTCGGCGCGCTCAAGGCCCCGATCGAAATGGTCACCGCGCCGCACACGCCGGTGCCGTTCTCCGATGCCCTGGAAGACCTGTACATCCCTGACGCGGCGAAGATCGAGCAAGCCGTGCTCAACGTGATCGAGTGGAGCAAGCGCTGATGAGCCAGATTCATACCTTGACCATGCCCAAGTGGGGCCTGTCGATGACCGAGGGCCGGGTCGATGCCTGGCTCAAGGAGGAGGGCCAGGCCATCACCAAGGGCGATGAAGTGATGGACGTCGAGACGGACAAGATCTCCAGCAGCGTCGAGGCGCCGTTCTCCGGAATCCTGCGCCGGCAGGTTGCCCGTCAGGACGAAACCCTGGCGGTCGGCGCCTTGCTCGGCATCGTCGTCGACGGCGAGGCCAGCGACGCCGAGATCGACGCGGTCATCGAGCAGTTCCAATCCAACTTCGTGCCCGGTGATTCAGCCGATGAAGACAGCGGCCCGACACCGCAGAAAGTCGAGTTGGACGGCCGGGTGATTCGCTATTTCGAGCGCGGCGAGGGCGGTACGCCGTTGGTGCTGGTGCACGGTTTCGGCGGCGACCTGAACAATTGGCTGTTCAACCATGAAGCACTGGCCGTCGGGCGTCGGGTCATTGCCCTGGACCTGCCGGGCCATGGCGAATCTTCGAAAACCCTGCAACGCGGCGACCTGGACGAGCTGAGCGGCGTGGTGCTGGCCTTGCTCGATCACCTGGACATCAACGCTGTGCATCTGGTGGGGCATTCCATGGGTGGGGCGGTTTCGCTGAATGCCGCGCGCCTGATGCCCCAGCGTGTACGGTCGCTGACTTTGATCGGCAGCGCCGGGCTGGGCGCGCAGATCAACGGCGGCTACCTGCAAGGTTTCGTCGAAGCGGCCAACCGCAACGCCCTCAAGCCGCCACTGGTGCAACTGTTCTCCAATGCCGAGCTGGTCACGCGGCAGATGCTCGACGACATGCTCAAGTACAAGCGCCTGGAAGGCGTGGACGCCGCCCTGCGGCAACTGTCGGCGACGCTGTTCGCCGACGGCCGCCAGCAGGTGGACCTGCGCGAGGTGGTGCAGGCCGGTCACGTACCGACCCTGGTGATCTGGGGCAGCGACGACGCAATCATCCCGGCGGCCCACGGCGAAGGGCTGGCTGCCCAGGTCGAAGTGCTCCCCGGCCAGGGCCACATGGTGCAGATGGAAGCGGCCGAGCAGGTCAATCGATCGATTCTCGAGTTCATCGCACAGCACTGACCCAGCGGGCGGCGATGAATCGCCGCCCCATAAAATACTCTGGAGGCAACTATGAACGTTTCAATCAAGCCGACCCGCAGCATGCGCGCCGCCGTCTGGCATGGCCGCAACGACATTCGCGTCGAAGACGTGCCACTGCCGGTTTCGCCGCCGGCCGGTTGGGTGCAGATCCGCGTGCAATGGTGCGGCATCTGCGGCTCGGACCTGCATGAATACGTGGCCGGGCCGGTGTTCATCCCGGTGGACGCGCCGCACCCGCTGACCGGGATCAAGGGCCAATGCATCCTCGGCCATGAGTTCTGCGGCGAGATCGTCGAACTGGGCGCCGGCGTCGAGGGTTTCAGTGTCGGCGAACCGGTGGCGGCCGATGCCTGCCAGCACTGCGGTACTTGCTATTACTGCACCCACGGGCTCTACAACATCTGCGAGAACCTGGCCTTCACCGGGCTGATGAACAACGGCGCGTTCGCGGAGCTGGTCAACGTGCCGGCGAACCTGCTCTACAAACTGCCTGCCGACTTTCCGACCGAGGCCGGTGCGTTGATCGAGCCGCTGGCGGTGGGCATGCATGCGGTGAAAAAGGCCGGCAGCCTGTTGGGTCAGAACGTGGTGGTGGTCGGCGCCGGGACCATCGGCCTGTGCACCATCATGTGCGCCAAGGCGGCCGGTGCGGCCCAGGTGATTGCCCTGGAAATGTCTGGCGCCCGCAAGGCCAAGGCCCTGGAAGTCGGTGCCAGCCATGTGATCGATCCGAACGAGTGCGACGCCCTGGCCGAAGTCCGCCGCCTGACCGCTGGCCTGGGGGCCGATGTCAGTTTCGAATGCATTGGCAACAAGCACACCGCCAAGTTCGCCATCGACCTGATCCGCAAGGCCGGCAAATGCGTGTTGGTGGGCATTTTCGAGGAACCGAGCGAGTTCAACTTCTTTGAACTGGTCTCCACCGAGAAACAAGTGCTCGGCGCGCTGGCTTACAACGGTGAGTTCGCCGATGTGATTGCCTTCATCGCCGACGGACGCCTGGACATCTCGCCGCTGGTGACCGGGCGCATCCAGTTGGAGGAGATCGTCGGGCAGGGCTTCGAGGAACTGGTGAACAACAAGGAGCACAACGTGAAGATCATCGTCTCTCCCGCACGGATCTGAGAGCGCCCGGGTGGGCGATTTGGCGATGGCCGGCAGCGGTCGTCGCCTTTTTTTCAGGTATAAGCCAGCAGGCGGCCGCAGCAGATCACCGCGATCCATAGCGCCATGGACACCAGCGCCTGGGTTCTGGCCAGGCCGGGTGCCTTGTGGTGGGTGTTCCATTGCTGGACGCTGCGGTAGGTTCCAACGTGGAACACAAGGGCGTTGAGGCCCGCCGCCGCAATCAGACAGAGCTTGAGGGCGAAGACGGCGTTGCCGGCAAAGTCATGGGGGTGCGCGCTGAACATCATCAGCCCGGCAGGTACGATCAGCAGCAGGGCCGCAACGGCCCAGGTCAGCAGATGACGGGCCAGGGCGGTCACGGCGATGCCCTTGGACAGCCCCAGGATGCGCAGGTCGAACATCACCACCGCGCCCACCAGCACCGAAAAGCCAATGATGTGCACGACTTCCACCAGCGGGTAGAGCCACAGCTCGCTGCGCATGGCCACCGCCAGGGATGAATCCCCCAGCTGGTCCATCCAGCCTTGGGTCGCGCCAGTCTGGGAGGCCTGCATCAGCGCAACTCGGTGGTCTTGTCGTCGATGGTGATGCGTTCGGCGCGCAATTCGTCGGGCTTGTTGCGGTTTGCATAGCCGACCACGGTGGCCCGGTTACCCGCTTTGAGCATGTCTTTGGTCAGTCCCCGATTCTCCATGCGTGACGGCGGGGCCAGCACGACGGTCCAGGTTTTGTCGGTGGTTTGCAGGCGCACGTAGCCATGGGGATGGGAGTAACCGGCTTCCTTGATGGTGCCGTCGAGTTCCAATGGGGTGCTGGCGTCGTATTCGCTCCAACCGTGGTGAGCGAGTGCTGCCGTGGCCATCAGCATCGACGCCAAACCGATGCAACGAAGGATAACGTTCATGGCAAGGTCTCCTTTTGGGGGGCGGTTCAACCAGACACGTAATTGCGCCAGACCCGCCGTTCATCGAGTTGAAGCCGCTGTTCCTCGTCCTTGCGCAAGGGGCGGTCGCAATCGAGAAAGAACTCATCGAGTTGTGGCGGCTTGACCTGGGTGGCGCTGAGCATGGTGTGGACCTGCCCACGATGATGGATCTGATGTTCGAACAGGTGCAACAGCAGTCGGTCGATTCGTTCGAGCACCACCCCGTCGGCACGCACCAGGTCGACGGAGCGGGCGAGGTCTTTTTCTCGCAGTGATTCGCAGAAAGCCACCAGCCGCTGGTCGGTTTGAGCCTGGCTCTGCATGAGCTGGGCAAAGGGCAGGATCTCGGAGAAATCTTTTATCTGGCCGTCCCGGTCACCTTCCAGGGCGGTGAGGTAATAGCGGTCCACTTCCAGGATGTGGCAAAGCGTGGCTTGGATGGACGGGAAGAATCCCGTGCGCGGCGCGGCGTAGTCAGCCTCGCTCAACTGCGCGCAGGCGCCGAGCAGCCTGTGGTTGGCCCATCGGTTGTTCAGGGCCTGGGCCAGGAAATAGTTCATGGGCGGTCTCCCTGTTGTGTCCGCCACCGACAGTGTGGGAGCGAGCTTGCTCGCGATGAAGGCGGCACATTCAGCATAGTCGCTTCAGGCA
>NZ_JACNDD010000151.1:0-15246 GCF_017351395.1 Pseudomonas sp. FW305-28 | reverse complement strand
AAGTGAGGGCATGCCGAGCCTAGGCGAGGCACCGAGTGGTGGGGCAAAGCGTTTTGGTTACTTTTGCGCTTTTCAAAAGTGACCCGCTGTAAGAGCGGAACCCTAAGTAGCCGTTACCGCAGCAATGGATATACACACCAACTTAAGAGTCCCGCCCGTACACCAAGGTATTGATCGGCAAAGGATCTTACCCACTCCGGCTTAGTGCGATACGCGACTCGTACCACCCACAGTGGAAATACGAACCCGCTCACCCACACGGAACACCTCGTTTTCCTGAACCTGCTGCACATAGGCACGCATGCTGCCGTCATCTTCACGAACGGTAATTTCAACACCCTGGGTGCGGGTCAGGCCCTCTTCAGTGGCGGAACCAATCAGGCCACCCGCCACGGCGCCGATCACGGCAGCGACGATGCTGCCACGGCCACCACCGATGGCACTACCGCCTACACCACCGACCACAGCGCCGGCCGCACCGCCGATAGGGGTCTTGGTGCCTTCGATCTTGACCGGACGCAGGGATTCGATGGTCCCCATGCGAATCGTCTGCACGCGACGCGCTTCGTCACGGGAGTAGGAGTCACCGGTCAGGCTCGACTGACAGCCAGTGAGCAACATCGCCATCGTGGAAAAGGAAGCAACCAGCAAAACAGACTTACGCATAGCATCAACTCCAAAAGACAGGGATTCATTAAACTCCGCAGCTTGACGCCTGTCACGGCCTCGCCGGGATAAAATTGTTTTCATTCAGGTGGGATACAGGCGCGCCCGAAAAATTCACCAAACAGTAGCGTCAATTTCCGAAACCTGCGTCATCAACCCTGGAATTTTTCATGGATTATTTCATTATCGTCGCCACCACCGTGGCCGGTTTGTACTTCCACTGGTGGCTGTACGCGCGGATCAAACGCTGGGTGGATCGCGATCTGGCGCTTTCGCTGGCGGGGCCGGATGGGCAGAAGAAAACCTACATGCTGCAACAATTGGCCCGTGCCCAGGCACAAGGCATCAAGCGCCGTGACCTGCCGCAATGGCTCCAGACCGCCGCGGCAGCTTATCCCGATGCTAAGGCGCCAGACGCTCGCGAGTCCACTGCGCCCCTTGCAGGCGATAGTTGAGGCGATCATGCAGGCGGCTCGGACGGCCCTGCCAGAACTCGATGCGTTCGGGCAGCAGGCGATAACCGCCCCAATGCTCGGGACAGTGTGGCTGGCTGTCGCTGAAGCGCTGCTCGGTGGCCTTGAGCAGGTCTTCCAGTTCGTCGCGCCCGGCAATCACCCGGCTCTGGGGTGAAGCCCAGGCACCGAGCCGGCTGCCCAGCGGACGAACCTGGTAATAAGCGTCCGATTCTTGCGCCGTGACCTTGACCACTTTGCCTTCGATGCGTACCTGGCGTTCCAGGGCCGGCCAGAAAAACGTCATGGCCGCGAATGGATTCGCAGCCAGTTGCTGGCCCTTGGCGCTGTCGTAGTTGGTGAAGAACGTGAAGCCCTGGGCATCCAGGCCCTTGAGCAGCAGGATCCGGCAGTGCGGACGTCCCTGCGCATCCACCGTGGCCAGGGTCATGGCGTTGGCCTCCACCGGGGCCTGTTCGGTCTTCACCGCGTCGGCGAACCATTGGTGAAACAGGGCGAACGGCTCGGCCGGGGCTTGCGCCTCGGTCAAGCCTTCGCGGGTGTAGTCGCGGCGCATATCAGCCAGCGGTTGGGTCATGGCGCATTCCTTGTGTTAGCCCATCACTGCTTCGGGGTATCGGCGGCCGCGACTTTCTTGGTATCGGTAGCGGCTTTGGCCGGTTGAGGCTTCTTCGCTGGGGTAGCGGGCTTGGCCGCGACCTTCTTTGCAGGCGCCTTGGTCGCAGCTTTTTTGGCCGGTGCTTTCTTGGTCGAGGCTTTGGAGGTCGAGGCCACCGCTTTTTTAGCCGCAGGCGCAGGCGCAGGCGCCGCGGCAGCAGGCTTCACATCCTGGGCCGCAACCATCGTCACTGGGGCCGGGGCCGGCATGTTGTACTTGCTCAGCAGCGCAACCATGGTGTTGGCCGGCGTGACCAGCAATTCCACACGACGGTTCAAGGCGCGGCCCTCAACGCTGTCGTTGGCCGCACGTGGCGCCACGGCGCCCATGCCGCGCAGCATCAGGCGATCACGTTGCAGGCCGCTGAGGCGGAAAATCGCCGCCACGGACTGGGCACGCTCCTGGCTGAGCTTGAGGTTGGCCGGTGCGGCGCCCGAGGTGTCGGCGTGACCAAGGATCAGCACGGCGGTCTTCGGGTCGGCTTCAAGGATCTTCGCCACGCGGGTGAACGGGCCGAGGGTCACGGGCAGCAACATGGCCGGACGGTCCGGGTTGAAAGAGCCGTCCACGGGCGCGGTGACCACCAGCACATTATCGCGGCGCTCGAGTTCGAGCTTGCTGTCCTGGATCGCCGTGCGCAGCTTCGGCTCGTAGTCGTCGAGCCAGGCCTGGGTGACTTTCGGATCGGGCATCGGCACCGCCTTGGCGGTTTCCTGGTCCTTGCCGCCGAACGGCCACCACCACTTGCCGTTGCTCTCGGCTTCGGCCTTGGCAACAGCTGTCGGCGCCTTGGCCTCAGGCTTGGCTTGCGCGTCTGCCTTTGTTTCGACTTTTCTGGCAGCGTCTGCGGCGGTTTCCTCGGAAGAGAACGGCCACCACCAGTGGCTGGCGCCCTCGGCCTTGGCTTGCGGTGCGACGGCGGCAGGCTTCAGAGGCGCCGCTGGCGCCGTTTCCTTGGCCGCCACCTTGTCGGAAGAGCCGAACGGCCACCAGCCACTGCTGCCCTCGGCATCATTTTGTGGGTTTTGTGCGCAACCGGTGATAGCGAAGCACAGCGCCAGAGCGAGGGTTTTATTCGATGACATTGGATATCCACAAAATGATCTAAATGAAAAAACAAGGCCATGTTTTGGCCGCATAAACAGACGCTTCGAAACTGAAAAGGACACGAGGTTCCTGTGTCCATGGCCTTCAATGGCGTTTTATAGACAAGCGGCAAGCACCCGCGCAAGATTTTGCGCGCGCGGGTCCATCAACACGTAAGGCCCCAGCGTATTGGTCACGAAACCGAACGCTACGTCATGTTCGGGATCGGCAAACCCGATGGAGCCCCCGGCCCCTGGATGACCGAACGCCCGTGGGCCGAGGCCGTAGGTCGCGTTCGGCACATCCGGTTGGTCGAGCATGCAACCCAGGCCGAAACGGGTCTGGGTCAACAACGTCTTATCCTCGCCAAAGCTGTGCTGGCGAGTCAGTTCGTCGAGCATTTCACCTTCCAGCAGGCTGCCGTCCAGCAGCCCCGCATAGAACCCGGCCAGGCTACGGGCATTGCCGTGGCCGTTGGCCGCCGGTTGTTGCATGCGCCGCCATTCCGGCTTGTTGGTGCTGGTCATGATCGACGGTGGGTTGGTAAAGGCACGGGTGGTCATGGCCGTCGGCTCGCGCATCGTCACCTGCAGCAGGCGCTGGGCCGCCGCATCGCCGACGTTGCCTTTGCCACGGGCGATGTGGGCCACGCGATGGAACTCGTCGTCGGCCAGGCCAACGTGGAAATCCAGGCCCAACGGCTTGGCGACCCGGGCGACGATGGACTCCCCAGGGCCACGCCCATCGGCCCGGCGCAACAGCTCGCCCACCAGCCAGCCGTAAGTGATCGCGGCATAACCGTGGCCTTCGCCCGGCGTCCACCAAGGTGTTTCGGCAGCCAGGGCATCGACCATGGCTTGCCAGTCATAAAGCGCTTCGGGCGGCAGCAATTCATGCAGCGCCGGCAGCCCCGCCTGGTGGCAGAGCAGTTGACGCAGGGTGATGGATTGCTTGCCGGCCGCAGCAAACTCTGGCCAGTAGCGGGCTACCGGGGCGTCCAACTGCAACTTGCCTTCGGCCACCAGTTGCAGGGCGGTAACGGCGGTGAACGTCTTGGTGCAGGAAAACAGGTTGGCGATGGTGTCGCTGTGCCAGGCTTCATGGCCATCCTTGTCGGCGGTACCGGCCCACAGGTCGATCACCGTGCGGCCACCCACCTGGATGCACAACGCCGCGCCGCGCTCCTGGGGATCATCGAACAGCGCCGCGAACGCTTCACGCACCGCCTCGAACTGAAGTTCGTAATGGCCTTGAATTTGCACCCGTAACTCCCTTGAAACAAAGACTTTTCAGAGTGGCTGGCATTGTTTCAGGCATTAGGTCATTTGGGAACCGCTACAGGACGGCTGGCTAAGCATGCCCCTGTGGCAAGAAGAACCTGTGGGAGCAAGGCTTGCCCGCGACGAGGCCTGTGAGGTCTTTCTGAAACCCTGGTGCCTTCATCGCGGGCAAGCCTTGCTCCCACAAATACATTGCTTCACCGTGAAATCGCAGCAGCCTCAGGTAATCTCCCGCCGAAACGGCGGCAACGCATTGAGGATCGCCTTGCCATAGCGCTGGGTGACCAGCCGTCGGTCAAGCAAGGTGATGGTGCCGCGATCCTCTTCGGTACGTAGCAAGCGGCCACACGCCTGGACCAGCTTCAGCGAAGCGTCCGGCACGGAGATTTCCATGAACGGGTTGCCACCGCGGGCCTCGATCCACTCGGCCAGCGCTGCCTCCACCGGGTCGTCAGGAACCGAGAACGGGATCTTGGCAATCACCACGTGCTCGCAATAGGCACCGGGCAAGTCCACGCCTTCGGCGAAGCTCGCCAGGCCGAACAGCACGCTGGAGTCCCCACCATCGACCCGTGCCTTGTGCTTGTTCAGTGTTTCCTGCTTCGACAGGTTGCCCTGGATGAACACCTGCTTGCGCCAGTCCCGGTCAAGGCCATCGAACACATCCTGCATCTGTTTGCGCGAGGAAAACAGCACCAGCGTGCCCCGTGAGCCTTCCACCAGTTCCGGCAGATCGCGGATGATCGCCGCGGTGTGGGCGGCGGCATCCCGTGGGTCGGCCTTGAGGTCGGGCACCCGCAGCACGCCGGCGTCGGCGTGATGGAAGGGGCTCGGGACCACGGCGGTCACGGCTTTCTTCGGCAAGCCGGCGCGCATGCGGAAGCGGTCGAACGTGCCCAGGGCGGTCAGCGTGGCGGACGTCACCAGCGCGCCATAGGCCACGTTCCACAGGTTGCGCCGCAGCATTTCCGCCGCCAGGATCGGGCTGGCATTGACCTCGATGTCGAACAGCGAACCGCTTTCGGCCAGGGTCAGCCAGCGCGCCATCGGCGGGTTGTCTTCCGGGTCTTCGACGGTGAATGCCGTCCACAGCTCCCAGTTGCCCTGGGATCGGGACAACAGGCTGCCGAACAGCGGGTACCACTCCTCGGCCTGGTTGCTGGCGATACCGATGTTGACCTCGCCGTCCATGCCTTCCTTGAGCAGGTCGGTCAGGCGCGTGAACAGGTCGGTCAGGCGCGCGAAACCTTTCTTGAGCTCGATGCCCATTTCGCGCATGTGTTCAGGAATCACTCCGCCAACGAAGCGATGGCGTGGCCGCTCGCGGCCCTCGACGTCTTCGCCGGGCTTGAAATCGGCCACTTGCTCACACGCAGTGAACATGAACTGCTGGTTCGTCTTGATTTCCCGAGCCAGCTCCGGCACCTGCTCGATGAACTTGCCCAGGTCACCCGGCAACGGATGCTGGGCCAGCAGCTTGGTGAGGTTCTTGGCGGTCGTTTCCAGCCAGTCGGCGGTGGAACGCAGCCGGGTGTAATGGGCGAAATGGCCGATGGCCTTGTCCGGCAGGTGATGGCCTTCGTCGAACACGTAGATCGTGTCGCGCGGGTCCGGCAGCACCGCACCGCCGCCCAGGGCCAGGTCGGCCAGGACCATGTCGTGGTTGGTGACGATGACGTCGACCTTGCCCATGCCTTCGCGAGCCTTGTAGAAGGCGCACTGGCCGAAGTTCGGGCAATGGCGGTTGGTGCACTGGCTATGGTCGGTCGTCAGGCGGGACCAGTCGGCGTCTTCCAGGGCCGTGGACCAGCTGTCGCGGTCGCCGTCCCATTTATTGCCGGCCAGCTTCTCGATCATGCTGGTGAACAGCTTCTGGCTGGCTTCATCCACCTCGATCTTGAAGCCTTCTTCTTCGAACAACTGGGCCGTGGCTGTCTGCGCGTGGCCTTCCTGGAGCAACATGTCGAGCTTGGACAGGCACATGTAGCGCCCGCGCCCCTTGGCCAGCGCGAACGTGAAGTTCAGCCCACTGTTGCGCATCAGGTCGGGCAGGTCCTTGTAGACGATCTGTTCCTGCAGGGCGATGGTGGCCGTGGCGATCACCAGGCGCTTGCCGGCGGCCTTGGCGGTGGGAATCGCCGCCAGGCTGTAGGCCACGGTCTTGCCAGTACCGGTGCCGGCCTCCACCGCCACCACTGCAGGCTCGCCGCTGCGCCGGCCTTCGTCGTCGGTGTCGATGTCACCCAGGACTTTTGCCACTTCGGCAATCATCAGGCGCTGGCCATATCGCGGCTTGAGGCTCTTGGCTTCGAGAAAACGCGAATAGGCGCCCTGGATCGTGGTTTTGAGTTCGGTGCTGATCATGAATGGTCGGGCGCTAAAAACGCTGGATAAATTTTCAGTGGTTCGGATCGGCGGCTATCATACCCCGCTAATGAATCCTGCGCAGAACGGAGTAACCCAATGACACCCTTTGCCCTTGTCTACACCCTGCATTTACTGGCGGCCCTGGTCTGGGTCGGCGGCATGTTCTTCGCCTGGATGATCCTGCGCCCCGCCGCAATGACGGCGCTTGAGGGCCCTGCCCGACTCACGTTGTGGGTAGAAGTGTTTCAGCGTTTTTTCGTCTGGGTCTGGGTCGCGGTCGTACTTTTGCCGATCAGCGGCGTAGGCCTGATCCATCTGCGCTTCGCCGGTTTCGAAACCGCGCCGCGTTATGTGCAGGTGATGATGGGGTTGTATGTGGTGATGACGGCGCTGTTTATCCGTATCCAGGGCTTGCAACTGCCCGCATTGCGTAACGCCGTGACGGCACAGGACTGGCCGACGGGTGCGGCGATGCTGGGGAAGATCCGGCGGTTGGTGGGAATCAATCTGTTGATCGGGTTGCTGGTGGTGGCGATTGGCGCGGCGCGACCGATGTTCTGAAAATCACATAAAACCCTGTTGGAGCGAGCTTGCTCGCGATGGCGGCACGTCGGGCAATACTTGATCGACTGACACAACGCCATCGCGAGCAAGCTCGCTCCCACAGGTTCAGATCAGATTTTTCGTCAGAACCGCTGCACCGTCACCGCCCCCGCCGCTCCGGCAGGCCCTGGCTGGCCATCGGCGCCAGGACGGCCGCTTTTACCGCCATCGGCGGTATAGACCAGGCACCCCTTGGCCTTGCCTCCCGCCCCGGGTTTGCCGCCGTGTCCCGCCGCGCCACCGGCACCGCCGTCCACCGTCACTTTGATCTGTTCGGCGGGATACTCACGAGGCACTTCGAGGCGCACCAGCGCACCGGCCGCACCCGGTTGCCCATCGCTGCCGTTACTGCCGTCGGCACCACGACCGGCCGAACCCCAGGTGCAACCCGGCGCCTGGCCATTGGCACCGTCAAGACCGACGAAACCCGGTGCACCGGTGCCGCCCCGGGCGTCCACCGACAACAACGGCGCATTCAACACCTTGAAACGCAGGTTGAGATCACGCCCCGGCCGCGCGGCCTTGGTATAGGTCCCCGGTGCACCGCGGGAAGTGATCTGGCTGCCCTCAGCCAATTCAGCCTGGGCCACTTTCATTTCCAGTACCTGCTGCGCCGGCACGATGGCGATCCGCGCTTCACGCCCCAGGTGCAACTGGTCGATGGTCAATTCAGTGACATTGGAAGGCACCAGCAGTGTGCCGTAATCGGCCACGTCCAGTCGTTCCAGGGTCAGGGTGCTGGTGGTGTTGGGCAGGCGCATCAACGAATGGCCTTCGACCTGGAGCACCTGGGCCGAAGCCCATGGGCATACGAGTGCGGCAAGCAGACACAATTTACGCATGGGAAGCCTCTGGCGCGGTCGGGAGGGTTTGCAGGTGGAAGATGCCGAACAGCAGCACTCTGAGGCGATCGCGGCCAGGCGCGGGGCGGCCACGGAAACTGGCCCGGAACACCAGCAGCTCCAGCAGATGCAGCACCAGCAAAAACCCGCCGGCGACATTGACCAGCAGATGCAGCGGATGGACGAACGGCACCACCAGATTGACCAGCACCACCAGCCAGAACAGCAGGGTCAGCAAGCGCCCCAGCCCCCAAAACACCTTCATACGCCCCCCTGATCGAGCATTATTCTTTGCCCGCACAGTAACGGCTTGCGCGCAGGATAAGCCAGGGGGTCCGGTAAATTTAATCTAACCCGGGCCCTGGCCCACCGGATCGCCCTCCCGACGACCCGGCAGCCCTGGGCCGCGCCTCAGCGCTGGATATGCAATTCAACCCGACGGTTCTGCGCCCGCCCTTCGTCGGTCTCATTGTCAGCCACCGGCTCGCTTTCACCCTTGCCTTCGCTGGTGAGTTTGCCGGGGGCCAGCCCCTGGGTCAGCAAATACTCCACGACGCTGCTGGCCCGACGTTCGGACAGCCCTTGGTTATAGGCATCAGTGCCGACACTGTCGGTGTGGCCCACCACGCGGATGCTGGCGACATTGGCATGGCTGAGTTTGCCCATCAGCCCATCGAGCTGGCTTCGAGCGTCTGCGGTGAGGTCGGATTTGTCGAAATCGAACAGCACCTTGCCCGCGTCGTTGAGGGTGATGACCTCGCTCGCCGGTGCTTGCGGTTCGACCGGTGGCGCACTGGCCGGGTATTGCGGCAGCGGGCAACCGTGATGTTCGACAGGGGTATTGGCCGGGGTATCGGGACAACGGTCGCGGCGGTCGAACACGCCGTCGTCGTCTTCATCGCCATCCTGGGCGTAGCAGATCAAGCCACCACCCAGCAGCCCCAATGCAGCGCCGCCGGCGGCCCAACCACTGCTTTCAATGGCCCCCAACCCGCCGCCGACGAGGCCGCCGATCAGGCTACAGACTGGCCAGGTGCGTTGATTGAGGGGTGCGCTGCCGTCGCTGTGAGTGGCGCAGCCAGACAACAGACTGCTTGCCAGCAGTACCGGTAAGGCGGCCCTGATTAGAACGTTCATGGTGAAGGCTCCTGTGTCACCGGCCCATACCGGTCACACAGGAGTAAAGACCCGCATCCGCAACTCAACAAGCCGCGGATGACAAGGGTTTCAGCGGTTTATCTTGATTTCCGTGCGGCGGTTCATCGCGCGACCATCGGCGGTCTTGTTATCGGCCACCGGCTGGCTCTCGCCGGCACCGGACACCGAGACAAAACTGGCCTGCGGCACGCCGTTTTCGACCAGGTATTTCACCACCGAATTGGCCCTTCTCTCCGACAGTTTCTGGTTGTAGGCATCGCTGCCGACGCTGTCGGTGTGGCCGGTGACCCGCAGTTGCGCGGTGGACGTTTCCTGTTTCAGCCGGGTGGCGACCGTGCTCAGTACCTCTTTGTCGGCCGGAGTCAGCGTGGCTTTGTTGAATTCGAAGTGCACATCGCGGATCACGATGGTTTCTTCCTTGACCACGACCGGCTCTTCGACCACCGGCGCCGGGGCGGGTGGCGGGCAACCGTCGGCATCGACCTGCACGCCCTTCGGTGTGCCCGGGCACTTGTCACGGCTGTCCGGCACACCATCGCCGTCTTCGTCGCCGTCGCCGTGCACCCAGCAATAAGCTGCCGCCATGCCGCCAACGTACAGCGCGCCGCCGCCAGCCCAGGAAGTGCTTTCTATGGCGCCTAATCCCGCACCGATCGCGCCGCCGACGGCCGCACAGGTCGGCCAGTCGGTTTTCTGCAAACCTGCGCAACCAGTCAACACACTGGTTAGCAGAACCAGGGGTAACGCTGTCCGAACTATGCTCATCGGGTTTTCTCCTTGAGGGATCGGCTTGTCGCCGATTCAGGGGAGTAAAGACCCGTCTTGGTATCTGCGCCAGCCTGAGCAATCGCGGGTTTTCGCCCCGTGTTTGCGAAGTTTCCGCACGTTCAGAGACAAACCGCTCTAGGCCATGCTGTCCGGGCAGGCTATCGTGGTGGTTCTGACTGAGGAACTTCGATGACCGTTGCCATTTCTTCGCGTACCCCCCAGCAAGCCCTGGCGGCCGTGCTTGACCGTTACGCCCCGCAAAAACTGCTGCTGATCGGTGCCAGCGGCTTTCCCGCACTCGAAGCATTCCAGCAGGCCCATCCCGACACCGAAGTGGTCCACGCCGGCCCCGGCGCGCTGCCGGCGGACGTGGCGGCGCGACGTTTTGACCTGGCCCTGGCGCTCGATTGCCTGGAGCATTTGCCCAAGCGCGAGGGTCTGAACCTGTTGGGCGGCATCCGCAATCTCAACGCCAGCCGCATCGCCGTGCTGGCCGACCTCAACGCCTGCGGCTGGCAAGAGACGGACTTTTTTTCCCTGGCCCTGCAAGCCAGCGAGCGATTCCAGCGCGAAGATCAGGTGCTGACCCTGTTCACCTACGATCTGCTTGAATACAAACAGGTCCCCGACTGGCTCAACTCACGTTTTTGGGCCAACCCGGAAAACTTTGGAAAATACTGGTGGTAACCGTGAACACAAGCTCGCACTCGCCCATTTGCCCCTGCGGCAGTGGCAACTCACTGGAGGCCTGCTGCGGCCACTACCACGACGGTCATCCGGCGCCCTGCGCCGAAGCCTTGATGCGCTCGCGCTATAGCGCCTATGTGCTGGGCCTGGTGGACTATCTGGTCGCCACTACCCTGCCCGCCCAGCAGCAAGGCCTCGACCGCCAGTCCATCGGCGAGTGGAGCGCCAACAGCACCTGGTTGGGACTGGACGTGGAAAGCAGCGAAGTGTTCGGCGGTCAACCGGAGCACGCTTTCGTCACGTTCACGGCACGTTGGCACGACGGCCAGGGCGAGCACAGCCACCGTGAACAGTCCTCGTTCGTGCAGAACGACGGGCGCTGGTACTTCATCGACCCGACCGTGCCGGTCAAGACCGGACGCAACGACAGCTGTCCGTGCGGCAGCGGGCACAAATTCAAGAAGTGCTGCGCCGGCTACTTCAATCGCTGATTTTAGGAAACGTCCGACACTCGTCCATCGGCCCATAGGGCTAGACTGGGGATAAACCAGAGGCACGGACATGACCCCTCCATCATTCTTGCTGCGCATCACCTGCCTGCTGCTGTTCGTTGGGTTCGGCGGCTGTGCATCCTGGCGAGGTGAAGAAGCCCCGGAACCACAGGTGCATCTGGTCAAAGTCGAGGTGGTGCGGGCCCGGCTGGTGGAACAGAGGTTCACGCTGCACTTTCGCGTCGACAACCCCGGCGACAGCGACCTCACCGTTCGCGGCCTGACCTACCGCATCCACCTGGGCGACCTGTTGCTGACCGAAGGCGAGCACGAGCACTGGTTCACCGTGCGCCCCAAGCACAGCGCCTACTTCAAGGTGCCGGTGCGCACCAACCTGTGGCCACAGGTGCGGGAAGTGGTGAAGCTGCTGGAGAAACCCCGGGAACAGATCCCCTATCGCCTGGAAGGTGAGCTGGAAACCGGATTATTCATCGCCCACTACGTGCACCTTGAGCGCAATGGCGTGATAATCGCCGCCGATTTAATTGCGGAGTAACCCCGATGACCCAGCAACCCCACGTCCACGGCCCTGATTGCAACCACGATCACGACCATCATCACGACCATGACCACGGCCACGTCCACGGCCCGAACTGCGGCCACGCCCACCAGGAACCAGTGCGCAACGCCCTGAAGGATGTCGGTCGCAACGACCCTTGCCCATGTGGCAATGGCAAGAAATTCAAGAAGTGCCACGGGGCTTGAGGGGCTGGGCGAAAAAGCTTTTCGCCTGTTAGACCGTCATCGCGAGCAAGCTCGCTCCCACAGGGAAATTGCGCAGAACCCGCGTGGGAGCGAGCTTGCTCGCGATGAGGCCGGCGCTGTCAGCACCTATCTATCAGCCCGCCTGCAGAATCCGCTTCACACCGACCACCGTCGCATACTCACCGTGCAAGTTGCCCAGGGACATGGCATGCACTTCGGCTGCCGAACGGGCGTTGCCGAAGTAATCGTTCTTGTCGAAGGTGAAGCAGGCGTCCTCGGCCACCCAGGTATCGAATCCCAGGTTGCCGGCGGTACGCGCCGTGGACTCCACCGAGTTGTGCGTCGCCACACCGACGATCACCAGTTGCCTGATTCCGGCTTTGCGCAGGTCTTGCTCCAGATGGGTGCCACTGAACGCATCCGGCACCTGCTTTTGCACCAACCATTCCCCTGCCTTCGGCTCGAACCGTGGCTGGACCTCCACCCCCGACTGCCCCGGCCAGAACACCGAGTCCGGCGAGCGGGACAGGTGGTGGACGTGAATCACCGGGCGCGCCGTGTGTCGCCAGAAAGCCAGCAGTTCCAGCATGCGCAGCTCTGCCTCGGGATTGTTGCGAGGGCCGAGCCTGGGGTGAAGGATGCCTTTTTGTTGATCGATGAGAATCAGTGCCGCGTCGTTCTGTAGCTCCATGCCGGTTTCTCTTGCTTGGTCTTTGTATGTTCCACACTTGAGCATCACCCCTTCCAACAGGCAAGCCTTCGAGCAAAAGCGATGACCCGGTCCCGGGCTTTCATCGCCAAATCAACAAATAACCCTCGCCCCCGCTTGCGCGCCCCCCGCCTGCTCACTAACGTAGCGCCTTTATTGGTGCCACCCCCCTCCCGCAGGAGCTTTGCCATGGCCTCGCCAGCCTCTATTTCCTTTATCCCCCGGCTCGGTGTTGCCGCCGCGGTGGCCAGTGTGCTCGGTTTGAGCGGATGCCAGACCTGGAATGCCCAGGACACGGTCCCGCCCACGTCCGGTGTGCAGCCGCTCAAGGGGCTGGCGCAGAACGTCTCGGTCCGCCGCAACGCCACGGGCATGCCGCTGATCGAAAGCAACAGCTTCCATGACGCCTTGTTCACCCTTGGCTACGTCCACGCCAGCGACCGTATCACCCAGATGGTGACCCTGCGCCTGCTCGCCCAAGGACGGTTGGCAGAGATGTCCGGCGCCGAACGGCTGGAGGTCGACCGCTACATGCGCGCCGTCAACCTGAAGAAAAACGCCGACGAGCTGTACAAGGCATCTTCGCCGCGGCTCAAGCGCTTCTTCGAAGTCTATGCCCGTGGCGTCAACGCCTACCTGTTCCGCTACCGCGACAAGTTGCCGTCGGACCTGGCCGCCACCGGTTACAAACCTGAATACTGGAAACCGGAAGATTCGGCGCTGATGTTCTGTCTGCTGAACTTCAGCCAGTCAGCCAACCTGCCGGAAGAAATCGCCAACCTGGTGCTGGCCCAGACCGTCACCAACGACAAACTCGCCTGGCTGAGCCCGTCCTATCCGGACGAGCAACTGCCTGTGGCCGAGGCCGACAAGCTCCAGGGCCTGCGCCTCAATGGCCAGATCCCGGGCCTGAACGAAATCAGCAAGGCCACCCACCAATTGGCCGGCCTGAACCTGTTGGGTGCTGCGTCTTCAAGCAACTGGGCCATCGCGCCACAACGCAGCCGCAGCGGCAAGAGCCTGCTGGCCAGCGACAGCCACGGGCCGCTGGGCATGCCCGGGCTGTGGAGCCCGGTACAGATCCGTGCGCCCAAGTACCAGGCGGCCGGGGTTTCCGTGGCGGGCATCCCGATGATCCTGGCCGGGTTCAACGGCAAAGTGGCCTGGAGCATGACCAGCGTACTGGGGGACAACCAGGACCTGTTCCTGGAAAAAATCCGCCGCCAGGGCAATGGTCTGTCCTACGAGGTCAACGGCAAATGGCAACCGGCGATCGTGCGCAACGAAACCTACTTCATCAAAGGCCAGCGGCCGATTCGTGAAGCGGTGTTCGAAACCCGCCACGGCCCGTTGCTCAACAGCGCCCAAGGCACCGCCATGGCCAACGGCTTTGGCCTGGCCTTGCAGACACCGAGCTTCAGCGACGACAAGACCCTGGACGCCTTCTTCGACCTGTCCCGGGCGCAAAACGTCGAGAAAGCGTCCGACGCCAGCCGGGAAATCCGCGCCATGGCCGTGAACCTGGTCTTTGCCGACGCCAGCCATATCGGCTGGCAAGTCACCGGTCGCTACCCGAACCGCCGTGAAGGCGAGGGTCTGTTGCCGTCGCCGGGCTGGGAAGGTCGCTACGATTGGGACGGTTACGCCGACCCGATGTTGCACCCCTACGATCAAGACCCGGCCCAAGGCTGGCTCGGCACGGCCAACCAACGGGTCATTCCCCATGGCTACGGCATGCAACTGTCCAATTCCTGGGCTTCGCCGGAGCGTGGCGAACGCATGGCCGAACTGGCCGGCGCAGGCAAGCACGACACCCGCAGCCTGACCGCCATGCAATACGACCAGAGCACGACGTTCGCGGCCAAGCTCAAGCAAGTCTTCGAAGCGCCGGGCATGACCCAGCCGCTCAAACAGGCCATCGAGGCCCTGCCGGTGGCTGACCGGGCCAAGGCTCGCGAGGCCTATACCCGCTTGATGGCATTCGATGGCCGGCTCAGCCCGACCTCCGCCGACGCGGCGATCTATGAACTGTTCCTGCAGGAAAGCATGAAGCAGATTTTCCTCGACGAGCTGGGCCCGGACAGCAGCCCGGCGTGGCAGGCGCTGGTCGCCAACGGCCAATTGTCCTACTCGGCCCAGGCCGATCATCTGCTGGGGCGTGAAGACAGCCCGTTCTGGGACGATGTGCGCACCCCTCAGAAAGAAGACAAGGCCGTTATCCTCGCCCGCAGCCTGGCCGCCACCATCAACGCCGGTGACAGCCAGTTGGGCGGTGACCACAAGGCCTGGCAATGGGGCCAACTGCATCGCTACGCCTGGAAGAACAGCAATGGCCAGATCGTACGTGGCCCGCTGCCGGCCGGTGGCGACGCCACCACGCTCAACACGGCAGCGTTCGCCTGGGGCCAGGATTTCACCACCACCCTGGCGCCGGCCATGCGCTTTATCGTTGACTTCGGCCAGCCCGAACCGTTAATGATCCAGGACGGCGCCGGCCAGTCCGGCAACCCGGTCAGCCCGCACTATGCCAATGGCATCGATCCGTGGATCAAGGGGCAGTACCAGAGCCTGCCGTTGCAATCGCAAAACTTCGATCGGGCGTACGGCAAGACGCGGTTGACGTTGGTGCCTGGCAAGTAACTGCAACCCGGGACTGGAGATAGTATTTGTGGCGAGGGAGCTTGCTCCCGCTG
>NZ_JACNDD010000150.1:0-15265 GCF_017351395.1 Pseudomonas sp. FW305-28 | reverse complement strand
CATTTCTTGAAGCGCAGGGTCAGCGCATCGGCCACGGCCGGGTGGACAAACTTGGTGATATCACCGCCCAACGCCGCAATTTCCCGGACCAGGGTCGAGGAAATGAAGGAGTAGCGCTCCGACGGCGTCAGGAACAGGCTCTCGACGTCCGGTGCCAATTGGCGGTTCATGTTGGCCAGTTGGAACTCGTACTCGAAGTCCGAGACCGCACGCAGGCCGCGCAGGAACACATTGGCGTTCTTTTCCTTGGCGAAGTGGGCCAACAGCGTCGAGAAGCCGACCACTTCCACGTTGGGCAGGTGCTTGGTGACCTCGCGGGCCAGCTCCACACGTTGCTCCAGCGGGAACAGCGGGTTCTTCTTCGGGCTGGCGGCGACGGCAATGATCACGTGGTCGAACAGGCGCGCGGCGCGTTCGACCAGATCGCCATGGCCCTTGGTAATAGGGTCGAAGGTACCTGGGTACAACACTCGGTTCATCGCGTCGTCCTGGCGGGAGTCCGTTGGGGAGTCGGATGGTATCGCAGCCTTCTCGGTCGGCCAAGTCGGCTGTTGGATAAGAAAGCACTATAGACGCTGCGAATAATCCGGATATTCATGGGTTTTTCAGGCGTTCGGCCAGGGCTGTCGCCAATTGTGCGGTCAGCCCGTACACCGATAATTGCGGGTTGGCGCCGATGCTGGTGGGGAACAGCGAGCCGTCATGGATCGACAGGTTGCCCAGTTGGTGATGGCGACCCAGGCTGTCGGTGACGGCGGTTTTCGGGTCTTCACCCATGGCGCAGCCACCCATCACGTGGGCACTGCCCAGGCGCGTGCGGTACAAGGCCAGGTCGAGTCCGTCGATCAGCGTGCGGGCCTCGGCCAGGGTCTTCACGTAGCGGGCGTCGCTGTGCAGGGGCATGACCGCCTTGGCGCCGCCGGCGAACTGTATTTCGGCCATGCTGTGGAAGGCCCGGCGCAAGCCGTCCCAGGTATACGGCGAAACGGGGTAGTCGAGCACCGGCGTGCCGTCGCTGCGCAACTCGACGCGGCCGCCGGGGCTGTCCGGGTGAAAACCGTCGCGCAGCAGCGCCAGCATGGCGTGAGTGTGAGGCAGCCGGGACATGTGCAAGGCGTTCTCGGGGCCGAACCCGCCCAACAGCGTGGCGGCGAGCGCCGGGTGCAAGGGCGGGACTTCGAGCTTGTAGGACATCTTGCCAGTGGTCCCATCCTGCCATTGGAAATGATCCGAATAAATCGATTGCGGCGCACCGTAGAACGGGTTGATGACCTCGTCGAATTGCCCGGCGGACATGTTCACCAAGTGCAGGAAGGTGCGTTTGCCCACACGTTCGTGCGGGTCTGGCGCAGCGGAGCGCAACAGCAGGCCGGGGCTGTTGATGCCGCCGCCCGCCAGCACGTAGTGCCGTGCCTTGACGGTGATGCGCCGCCCGGTGGGCGCCACGCAGCGCTCGTCCATGGCCTGGCACTCGAGGCCGGCAACGGCATCGTTCTTGATCGTCAGGCGTTCGGCCCGCGCCAGGTAAAGCAGCGCGCCACCCTTGTCCAGGGTGGCCGGGATGGTGGTGACCAGCATCGACTGCTTGGCGTTGGTCGGGCAGCCCATGCCGCAATAGCCCAGGTTCCAGCAGCCGCGCACGTTACGCGGGATGACGTGCCAGGCGTAGCCCAATTGTTCACAGCCTTTGCGGATCACGTCGTTGTTGGCGTTGGGCGGAACCAGCCACGGCGCCACGCCCAGGCGTTGTTCCATCTGTGCAAACCAGGGCGCCATTTCAGCACGGCCGTGGCCCTTGACGTTGTGCTCGGCAGCCCAGTGATCGAGGGTCTGGTCGGGCGTGCGGAAGCTGGAGGTCCAATTGATCAGCGTGGTGCCACCGACGGCCCGGCCCTGGAGGATGGTGATGGCGCCGTCCTTGCTCATGCGCCCGAGGCCTTCCTGGTACAGGCTGCTGTAGGCCTGGTCTTCGAGCAGCTTGAAGTCATGGCTGGTCTTGAGCGGCCCTTCCTCGATCAGCAACACCCGGTAGCCGGCAGCACTGAGGATTTCCGCCGTGGTGCCGCCACCGGCACCGCTGCCGATGATTGCCACGTCGGCTTCCAGGGTCAGGTCCTCGGTCAACTGCGCGCCGTTGTGGGTGGTCCAGCCACGGGCCAGGCCTTCGCGGAAGGGATCGGGTACGGGCATGTTCTGGGCTCTCTTATTGTTTTGAGGTAGCGATAGACCCCTTGTGGGAGCGAGCTTGCTCGCGATAGCGGTATATCAGTCAATCGATAGGTGGCTGATGTGACGCTATCGCGAGCAAGCCCGCTCCCACAGGGGTTGGTTCTGGTTTTCAAACCGTTGGTGGCCCCGGATACCCGCAATGCGCCCAGGCTTCGGATTGGGTGTACCAGGCCATCATCACCAATTGCAGCAACGAGCAGTGACCTTGCTGTAGCAGATCCAGCGAACTGTTTTCCCACCGCGCGAGGAACTGGCGGATGTCATCGGCGCTGGCGTTTTCCCACGCCCCCCAGACCCCGGTCAGTGGCCCGCGGGTAACGCCCAGCGTGAGCACATCGAACAGCTGGTGCAGGAGCTTGAGCATGGCGGGGGACAAGTGGGCCAGGCTTCTGTCGAGGCTGCCCAGGGTCGCGTCAATGGCGGCAGGGATCTGCCCGACGGCCACTGCGCCGTCCAGCATCACAGGGATGACGGCGCGTAAAAACGCCAGGTCGCTGTCGCGCAGGGCCGTCAGACCGGCGGCCGGCTGGCTTGGCGAGCAGCCGCTCAGGCTGGCGCCCAGCCCGACGGTGGCCAGGAAGGCGCTGGCGCCGAGGCTGAATTTCAGCAGGCCGCGCCGTGACAGCGCGGGGGTATCGGTGAGGCTGGCGTTCATGATTGTGATTACCCGGGCAGACACGCGTCAGCGGACAAACAGCTTCTGAATCAGTTTCTGCAAGGGTTTGCCGTAGGGCGGATAAATCAGCTTCGCCGCGTTGAATCGCTGTTTGGTCAGCACGCCCTTGGCTTTGCTGAAGGTCAGGAAGCCCTCATGCCCGTGGTAATGCCCCATTCCCGAGGGCCCGATGCCGCCGAACGGCATGTCATCCTGGGCGACATGCAACAGCGTGTCGTTCAGGCAGACGCCGCCGGAATGGGTTTCGTGGAGCACGCGATGCTGTTCGGCCTTGTTGTAGCCGAAGTAGTAGAGCGCCAGCGGGCGGGGTCGCTGATTGATGTAGGCAAACGCCTGGTCCAGATGGTCATAGGGCACGATGGGCAACAGTGGGCCGAAGATCTCGTCTTGCATGACGGTCATCTCATCGTTGACGTTGAGCAGCAGGCTGTGGGCCATGCGGCGACCCTGGCCTTGCTCGAACAGCTCGATCAGCAACGCGCCCTTGCCGGTGGCGTCGCTGATGTAGCCATTGAGCCGCGCCAGTTGTCGTTCGTTGATGATGGCGGTGTAGTCCGGGTTGTCCGCCAGGGTCGGATAAAACCCGCGAACCGCCTCGCGATACGCTTCGACGAATTCACCGACGCGGTTCTGCGGCACCAGCACATAGTCCGGGGCGACACAGGTT
The DNA here is from genome assembly GCF_017351395.1 of Pseudomonas sp. FW305-28. Taxonomy (NCBI): domain Bacteria; kingdom Pseudomonadati; phylum Pseudomonadota; class Gammaproteobacteria; order Pseudomonadales; family Pseudomonadaceae; genus Pseudomonas; species Pseudomonas sp. FW305-28. The sequence continues at coordinate 11,693 of NZ_JACNDD010000150.1, read as the reverse complement.
TGCCCGGCATTCAGGGTTTTGCCGAAGGCAATGCGTTCGGCGGCGTCCTTGATGGGTACATCGACCGACACGATGGCCGGCGATTTCCCACCCAGCTCCAGGGTGACCGGGGTCAGGTTTTCAGCAGCGGCCCGCATGACATGCTTGCCGATGCTGGTGGCGCCGGTGAACAACAGGTGATCGAAGGGCAACTTGGAAAACGCCATGCCGACCTCCGCCTCGCCGAGCACCACGCACACCAGGTCCTGGGGGAAGACCCGGGCGAGCAGTTGCTTGAGCAGCAAGCCGGTCGCCGGTGTCGATTCGCTGAGCTTGAGCATCACCCGATTGCCCGCCGCCAACGCCCCGACCAACGGCCCGATGGCCAGGAACAGCGGGTAGTTCCACGGCACGATGACCCCGACCACGCCCAACGGCTGATAGATCACTTTGGCTGAGGCCGGTTGAAAGGCCATGCCCACCTTGCGTCGGGAGGGTTTCATCCAGCCCTGGAGGTGTCGGCTGGCGTAATGGATGCCGTGCAGGCTGGGCATCAGCTCGGCCAACAGAGTTTCGTCGGCGCTGCGGTGGCTGAAATCCTGGCTGATGGCGTCGATCAAGGCTTGTCGTTCGTTGCTCAATACCTCGCGCAGTGCCTTGAGCCATTGCCGGCGCTGTTCGGCCGGTGGCATTGGGTGGGCAGCGTAGGCCTGGCGCTGGGCATCGAAGAGCGACCGCAGCTCGTCCAGTTGTTGTTGAGACTCGTGCAGGTAGGCAACGTCGGCAGGCATCGTCAGGCACCGGATATTATTAGAGTGGGTGTTTTCTAGAGCTTATACTCTAGAAAGTCAATGGCATCCGCAACGGCTGTGGGTTTTTCCTGTGACCGATAGGTCGTAAGATGCCGATCAATGCCTTCGTCGAATTAAAGCCCAAACCATGGCCCCACGAATGAAAACCAGCGAGCGCATCGTGCAAAACAGCCTCGAGCTGTTCAACCAACAGGGTGAGCGCAGCGTCAGCACCAATCACATCGCCGCCCACATGGACATGTCCCCGGGCAACCTCTATTACCACTTCCCCAACAAGCAGGCGATCATCGCCGTGCTGTTCAGTGAATACGAGAACCTGGTGGACAGCTTCCTGCGTCCGCCCCAGGGCCGGGCGGCCACGGTGGATGACAAGCGCTTCTACCTGCAGGAGCTGCTGGCGGCCATGTGGCGCTATCGCTTCCTGCATCGGGACCTGGAGCATCTGCTCGACAGCGATCCGGACCTTGCGGCCCGCTATCGTCGGTTTTCCCAGCGCTGCCTGATCCACGGCACCGCGATCTACGAAGGTTTCGTTGCCGCCGGCATCCTGAAGATGGACCGGGTGCAGATCGAGTCCCTGACCCTCAACGCCTGGATCATTCTCACGTCCTGGGTGCGGTTCCTGTGCACCACGCGGGAAAATTTCAGTCACCTGAGTGAGCAGGCCATCAAGCGCGGCGTCTATCAGGTACTGGTGCTGGAAGCCGGTTTCGTGACCGATCAGGCCCGCGAAGCGGTGGATGCACTGTTCAAGGAATATTACGTCCCCCTGGCCCAGACCCTGGAGGAAGGGCAGTAGGATCGATCCCCGACTTAGCCACAGGAGCTCACCATGCCCATCGCGCAACTCATCAGCCCCGAAGCCCTCGAACAGCGGCGATCACGGCCCGGGCTGGTCATCCTCGATTGTCGTTTTGCCCTGGAAGACCCGGATTACGGTCAACGCAGTTATGCCGAGGGCCACATTGCCGGGGCGTCGTTCGCGGACCTTGAGCGCGACCTGAGCGGGCCGGTGACCAGAGGCGTGACCGGGCGCCATCCGCTGCCCGAGCCCGAGGCCTTGATCGAGCGCCTCAGGGCTTGGGGGCTCGATAACGACAGCGACGTCGTGCTGTACGACGACGGCCCTGGCGCTTATGCCGCGCGGGCCTGGTGGTTGCTGGCCTGGCTGGGCAAGCGTGATGGCGTGTCCATCCTCGACGGTGGGCTCAAGGCCTGGCATGCCGCTGGCTTGCCGTTGAGCCTGGATCCGCCGCAGCACAGCCGTGGAAGTTTCACGGGGGCGCCGGATGCGAGCTTGTTGATCAATGCGCAAGCGCTGCAACAACGCCTCGGCGAATCGGCCATGACCCTGCTGGATGCCCGGGCGTTGCCGCGCTTCAAGGGCGAAGTCGAGCCGATCGACCCGGTGGCCGGGCATATCCCGGGCGCCCAGTGCGCAGCGTTCACCGACAACCTGGGCGCCGATGGACGCTTCTTGCCGGCCGCCCAGCTCAAGCAACGCTTCGCCGAAAAACTGGGCGAGCGCTCGCCCACCGAACTGGTGGCGTACTGCGGCTCCGGCGTGACGGCGTGCCATAACCTGTTCGCCTTGTGCCTGGCAGGGTATCCCTTGGGAAGGCTGTATGCCGGCTCGTGGAGTGAGTGGATCAATGATCCCCAGCGGGGCGTGGCGAAGGACGAATAGCTCACCCCAAAAAACCAATGTGGGAGCGAGCTTGCTCGCGATGACGGTGTGCCAGGCAATTTCAATGTCGCTGTCCCGCCGCTATCGCGAGCAAGCTCGCTCCCACAGGGGATTCTTGGTGAACGCTGAACCGGTGAACACCTCCCACAGGGGATTTGTGTTGTCTGCAAATGGTCAGCCGCGCCTCAGGCCGGCCAGCCAATCGGGAATCCGCCGCTCCAGGTAATACCCTGGGCGGCGCAGGGTTCCGTCGACAAACCCGACATGCCCGCCCCGGGCGTGCAGTTCAAGTCGGGTCGAGGTGGATAACTCGCCGGGCTCGGGCAGGCTGTGGGGAAACACAAAAGGATCGTCGGCGGCCTGGATGACCAGGGTCGGCGTGCTGATGCTCGCCATGAAATAACGGCTGGAGGCGCGGCGGTAATAGTCCGCGGCATCGGAGAACCCGTGCAGCGGCGCGGTCACCCGGCCGTCAAAGTCCCAGAAGGTGCGCATGTTTTCCAGCGGGCCAAGGGCCGCCAGGGTCGCCAGGCCTTCGTGGCGTCCGTCGTGCTGGAACTGGCGTTGCTTGTTGCGCACATAGGCCACCATCTGTCGCATGAAGTGCGCCTGGTAGAACTTGGAAAATCCCTGGCCGATGCGATCGGCGCACTGGTCGAGGCGAAACGGTACCGAGACCGCCACGGCCCCTTGCAACTGGCTGTCGCGGCCGGCTTCGCCCAAGTGCTTGAGCAACACATTGCCGCCCAGTGAATAACCCACCGCAAACAGCGGCGCCAAGGGCCGCCTGGCGCGCAAGTGAGTGATGGCGGCGGCCAGGTCTTCGCTGACGCCCGAATGATAACTGCGGGGCAACAGGTTCGGCTCGCCCGAGCAGCCGCGCCAGTTCAAGGCCGCGCTGGCCCAGCCCTGGCGACCGAGCGCCTGCTGCAACCCGGCCACGTAAGGCGAGTTGGAAGAGCCGGTCAGCCCGTGCAGCACCAGCACCAGTGGTGCCTCGGCGCTGTGGGGGCCGTGCCAGTCGAGGTCGAGGAAATCACCGTCTTCCAGCCACAGGCGCTCGCGTTGACGCTCGATGTGGGTGGTCTGGCGCCACAAGGGGCCCCACAAGGTTTGCAGGTGCGGGTTGCCAAGGCCCGGGGCAGGGACGAAACGTTCAGATGCGGCGGACATCATTATTATTCTCGATGCACTGGTCAGCCGTTCAGCCCATGTCCTTTGGCAAACGCTGCCACAACGCGTAGTACACCCGTCCGGATTTCTGCTCGCGGTGCAAGCGCCAGTTGCCCGGCAAGCCCAGGGTGGACGGGGCAGTCTCGCTTTCAGTGTAGACCCAGGCATCCTCGGCCAGCCAGTGACGCTCCTCGAGCAAGGCGCAGACCGTCGGCAACAGGTTCTGGTTGAAAGGAGGGTCCAGGAACACCAGGTCGAAAGGCGTTGCCGGTTGGCTGTCCAGGTAGCGCAGCGCGTCGGCGGTCTGCACCTGACCGACGGTGCAACGCAGGGTGCCCAGGTGTTCCTTGAGGCTGGAGACCGCCAGGTTGCTGGCATCCAGCGCCTGGCCCATGGCGGCGCCACGGGACAGGGCCTCGAGAAACAGTGCGCCGCTGCCGGCGAACGGGTCGAGTACCCGAGCGCCTGCCACATAGGGCGCGAGCCAGTTGAACAGGGTTTCCCGCACGCGGTCCGGGGTGGGGCGCAACCCCGGGGCATCCGGGAAGCTCAGGCGCCGGCTGCGCCATTCGCCGCCGATGATGCGCAACTGGTTCACACCGTTATGCACGGGTTTCTTGCTGGAATTCGATGGGCGGGCCATTAGTGCTCCGGAACCCCGAGCGGCTGCTCGGCAGGTTTGTCAGTAGGGGGCGGCAACGGCTTTTGCGGCACGCTCGGGCCGGCGGTGACGATGACCATTTTGTCAGTGCTCAGGTGTTTGTTCAGCGCGGCCTTGACCTGCTCGACCGTCAGTTCCTGGGACTGGCGCATGAAATCTTCCAGGTAGCTGAGCGGCAAGTCATAGAACCCCATGGCGCCAAGCTGGCCGACGATGTCGGCATTGCTGGCGGTGGACAGCGGGAAGCTGCCCGCCAACTCACGCTTGGCGTCATCGAGTTCTTTCTGGGTCGGACCGTTCTTGAGGTAGTCGGCGAACACGTCCTGCACCAGTTTCAAGGTGCCTTCGCTCATCTCGGCACGGGTCTGCAGGTTGATCATGAACGGGCCGCGGGCCTGCATCGCCGTAAAGCCGGAATACACGCCGTAGGTCAGGCCGCGTTTTTCACGGACTTCAGTCATCAACCGCGTGCCGAAGCCACCGCCGCCGAGGATCTGGTTGCCCAGGGACACCGCGGCATAGTCCGGATCGTCGCGGTCGATGCCCAGTTGCGCGAGCATCAGGTTGGTCTGCTTGGACGGGAACTCGATGTGGCCGATGCTCGCCTTCGGTTCCACCGGTGCCGGGGTTTTCGCCAGGGCCGGGCCTTTGGGCAGCGCGGCGGCGACCTGGCTGGCAATCGCTTCGGCTTCGGCGCGGGACAAGTCCCCCACCAGTGCAATCACTGCGTTGCCGGCGGCATAGGCCTTGGCGTGGAACGCCCGGGCCTGGGCCAGGGTGATCGGTGGAATACTGTCGGCGGTGCCGTCGCTGGAATGGGCATAAGGATGCTCGCCGTAGAGGCGCTTCATCAGTTCCAGGCCCGCCAGTTTGCCGGGGTTCTGCTTCTGGTACTCGAAGCCGGCGAGCATCTGGTTCTTGATTCGGGCGAAGGAGTCGGCGGGGAAGGTCGGTTTGCCGACGACTTCGGCGAACAGCTTCAATGCCGGCTCACGCTTGTCGGCGGCGCTGAGACTGCGCAGGGACGCCACGGCCATGTCCCGATAGGCGCCGTTGCCGAAGTCCGCGCCGAGGCTTTCGAAACCTTGGGCGATGGCGCTGACGTCCTTGCCGGCCACGCCTTCGTTGAGCATGGCGTTGGTCAGCAGGGCGAGGCCGGGGGCGTCGCCGTCCTGGCTGCTGCCGGCGGCGAAGGTCAGGCGCAGGTCGAACATCGGCAATTCCCGGGCTTCGACGAACAGCACCTTGGCGCCGCCAGCGGTTGTCCAGGTTTGCACGTCGAGCTGGCGCCGACTGGGGGCCTTGTCGTTCAGTTCGGCCAGGGATTGCAGCTTGTTGCCGGACTTGGCCTTGTCCAATGCCTGGCTGGCGTTGGAGTCGCTGGACGGCGACAGGTAAAAGGCCAGGGCGCCGGCCAGGGCGATCAATACCAGGCCGATCGGCACCAGACGCGATGATTTGCGCTCATTCATGAGCTTTCTCCTCGGGCAGGACGTGCGCAACGCTCAGGCGCGAGCGGGTGAAATACAGCTGGGCTGCCTTCTGGATGTCTTGCGGGGTCACGCTTTGCAGTTCGGCGAGTTCGGTGTCCATCAGCTTCCAGGACAAGCCGACGGTTTCCAGCTGGCCGATGGCGGTGGCCTGGCTGGTGATCGAGTCGCGCTCATACACCAGGCCGGCGATGACCTGGGCGCGCACGCGTTCCAGTTCGTCGGCGGTCGGGGCGGTGGTTTTCAACTGCTCAAGCAAGCGCCACAAACCTGCTTCTGCCTGGGCGAGGGTTTTGTTTTTCTGCGTGTTGGGCGTCGCCGACAAGGTGAACAACGAGTCGCCGCGGGTGAAGGCGTCGTAGCTCGACGAGCCGCCGGACACCAATTCTTCGCCGCGCTCCAGTTGGGTCGGGATCCGGCCGCTGTAGCCGCCATCCAGCAGGGCCGAGATCAGCCGCAACGCGTTGACCGACGCCTTGTCCGTCGCGGTGGCGATGCTCGGCACGTTGAAGGCCAGCATCACGCTGGGCAGTTGGGTCTGCACGTGCAAGGTGATCTGGCGTTCGCCGGGTTCGGCCAGTTCCAGGGGGATTTTCGCGACCGGCACCGCGCGCCGGGCAATCGGGCCGAAATAACGCTGGGCCAGGGATTTGACCTCCTCCGGCGTCACGTCGCCAACCACCACCAGGGTCGCGTTGTTCGGGGTGTACCAGGACTCGTACCAGTGACGCAGTTCCTCGACGGTCATCCGGTCCAGGTCGGCCATCCAGCCGATGGTCGGCGTGTGGTAGCCGCTGGCCGGGTAAGCCATGGCCTGGAAGCGCTCGTAGGCCTTGGACATGGGCTTGTCGTCGGTGCGCATGCGGCGCTCTTCCTTGATCACCTCGATTTCGCGGCTGAATTCCTCCGGCGGCAGGCGCAGGCTGGCCATGCGGTCGGCTTCCAGTTCGAAGGCCACGCCCAGGCGGTCGCGGGCCAGCACCTGGTAGTAGGCGGTGAAGTCGTCGCTGGTGAAGGCGTTCTCTTCGGCACCGAGGTCGCGCAGGATCAGCGACGCTTCGCCGGGGCCGACTTTTTCACTGCCCTTGAACATCATGTGCTCAAGGGCGTGGGACAAACCGGTCTGGCCTGGCGTTTCGTAGCTGGAACCGACCTTGTACCAGACCTGGGACACCACCACCGGCGCACGATGGTCTTCGCGCACGACGACCTTCAGGCCGTTGTCGAGGGTGAATTCATGGGTGGGTTGTGGGTCGGCAGCCAGGGCTGAAAGAGGCAGACAAACTGTGCTGAGCAGCAGGCCTGCGGCGCGGCGGGCAAGAGCATTCATTCGTGTTTAAACCTGTTGGGTTGCCTGCTAGGTCTTAGCCTCGGCAGGCGAGGAGGTGCTAGGATACTGATCCGTTTTACTGGCGGCCACGCCTATCGGGCCTTTTATCGGCCCGGGGTTGTCTGGGTTCTGCGGAGAAACCCCGGGTTTTCTCGTTGATCCCGGCGTTTTCGCAGATGATGCCGTACCAGTCCTTCGAAAAAATCGACTTTGAGGCGTCCTGGGACGCTTCGACAAAATGTTGCGCGTGAACAAGCTGGATGAAACGCAGTCTGTTCAGCATTGAATATTTATCACCGAGGCGCCCTCGTGGCGCGTCGCTACCGTGAGATAGCCGTCCTCCATGTTTGGTTCCAACGACGACAAGAAGACCCCAGCCGCGGCTGGCGAGAAAAAAGGCCTGTTCGGATGGCTGCGCAAGAAGCCGCAGGATACCGTCGTCGAACAGCCGCAAGCGCTGCCTGAGCCCGCCGCCGAGGCAGTGGCCGAAGAGGCCGCGCCCATTGTCCTGCCGATCGCCGAGCCGGTGCTGCAACCGGTCGAGCCTGAGCCCGTTGCCGAGCCGATGGCCGAGCAGCCGCTGACCCCGCCCGCCGAGCAAACGCCCTGGCTGACCTTGCCGGTGGCGGAAGAGCCCGTCGCGCTGGTCGAGGAAACCACGCCCCATATCACCCCGCCGATTCCAGCGCCGACACAGGTTGTCGAGGCGCCAGTCGTCGAAGCTGTCATTGAACCGCCAGCCGCCGTCGTTGCACCCGTGGTTGCGCCTGCCGCCCCCGAGCCGGCACCTGCCGTGCTGGAAACCATGGCCCCCGTCGAGCCCGTCCGTAGCGCCGAGGAAAACAAGGTCGGCTTCTTCGCCCGCCTCAAGCAGGGCTTGTCCAAGACCAGCGCCAGCATCGGCGAAGGCATGGCCAGCCTGTTCCTGGGCAAGAAAGTCATCGACGACGAATTGCTGGAGGACATCGAAACCCGCCTGCTGACCGCCGATGTCGGCGTCGAGGCCACCTCGGTGATCATCCAGAGCCTGACCCAGAAGGTCGCACGCAAGCAGCTGACCGACGCCGACGCCCTGTACAAATCCCTGCAGGGCGAGCTGACCAGCCTGCTCAAGCCGGTGGAAAAGCCGCTGGTGATCGCCTCGCAGAACAAGCCATTCGTGATCCTGGTCGTTGGCGTCAATGGCGCCGGCAAGACCACCACCATCGGCAAGCTGGCCAAGAAGCTGCAACTCGAAGGCAAGAAAGTCATGCTCGCCGCCGGCGACACCTTCCGCGCCGCCGCGGTCGAACAACTGCAAGTGTGGGGCGAGCGCAACAAGATCCCGGTGATCGCCCAGCACACCGGCGCCGACTCCGCTTCGGTGATCTTCGACGCTGTGCAGGCGGCCAAGGCCCGTGGCATCGATGTACTGATCGCCGACACCGCCGGTCGCCTGCACACCAAAGACAACCTGATGGAAGAATTGAAGAAGGTGCGCCGGGTGATCGGCAAGCTCGACGCCGACGCGCCCCACGAAGTGCTGCTGGTGCTGGACGCCGGTACCGGCCAGAACGCCATCAACCAGGCCAAGCAATTCAACCAGACCGTCGAACTGACCGGGCTGGCCCTGACCAAGCTCGACGGCACCGCCAAGGGCGGGGTGATTTTCGCCCTGGCCAAGCAGTTCGGCCTGCCCATTCGCTACATCGGCGTGGGCGAAGGCATCGACGACTTGCGCACCTTTGAGGCCGAGCCCTTTGTCCAGGCACTGTTTGCCGAACGGGAGCATCCATGATTCGTTTCGAACAGGTCGGTAAACGCTATCCGAACGGTCACGTCGGCTTGCATGAGCTGAGCTTTCGGGTCCGTCGGGGCGAGTTTCTGTTTGTCACCGGCCATTCCGGCGCCGGTAAAAGCACCTTGCTGCGCCTGTTGCTGGCGATGGAGCGGCCTTCCACCGGCAAACTGCTGCTGGCCGGCCAGGACCTGAGCACCATCAGCAATGCCCAGATCCCCTACCTGCGGCGGCAGATCGGCGTGGTGTTCCAGAATCACCAGTTGCTGTTCGACCGTACCGTGTTCAACAACGTGGCGTTGCCGTTGCAGATCCTTGGCCTGTCCAAGGCCGAGATCATCAAGCGGGTGGACTCGGCCCTGGAGCGCGTGGCCCTGTCGGACAAGACCGACCTGTACCCGGGCGACCTCTCTACCGGCCAGCAACAACGCGTCGGCATCGCCCGCGCCATCGTCCATCGCCCAGCCTTGCTGCTGGCGGACGAGCCCACCGGTAACCTCGACCCGCGCCTGGCGGCGGAAATCATGGGCGTGTTCGAAGACATCAACCGCCTGGGCACCAGTGTGCTGATCGCCAGTCACGACCTGGCCCTGATCGCCCGCATGCGTCACCGCATGCTCACCTTGCAACGCGGTCGATTGATCGGTGACGGGGAGGCTGGCGCATGAGTGCTACTCGCAGCCCGAAAGTGGCCGAACGCGTGGCCCCGAAGGCCTCCGATCCGCAGCCGCAAAAGAAAAAGCGCGACGATGACGACGGCCCGGACTTCGCCACGCTGCTGCGCGCCTGGATCGAAAGCCATCGCGCCAGCCTGCTGGACAGCCTGCGGCGTCTGGGCAAGCAGCCCATCGGCAGCTTCTTTACCTGCATGGTGATGGCGGTTGCCTTGAGCCTGCCCATGGGCCTGTCATTATTGCTGAATAATGTGGAGCGCCTGGGCGGTTCCTGGCAGCGCGCGGCGCAGATTTCCCTCTACCTGCAGATGGACGCCAGTCCCGCCGAAGGCCAGGCATTGGGTGAGCAGATCAAGGCGATGCCGGGTGTGGCCGAAGCCGAGTACATCGGCCGCGAGCAGGCGCTGGAAGAGTTCCAGCAACAGTCCGGCCTGGGCGACGCGCTCAAGGAGCTGCCGGAGAACCCGCTGCCGGGCGTGGTGCTGGTGACCCCGAACGAGGTCGACAAGCCCGCCCTTGAAGCATTAAGACAAAGACTTTCCGAGTTGCCGAAGGTACAACAGGCGCAACTTGATCTAGTCTGGGTCGAGCGTCTTGCGGCGATCCTCAAGCTCGGCGACCGGTTTGTCTTCGGTCTGACGGTGCTGCTGGTTTCTGCATTACTTTTGGTGATAGGCAATACCATTCGTCTTCATATTGAAAACCGCCGCACCGAGATAGAAGTGATTAAACTCGTCGGCGGTACGGACAGTTATGTACGCAGGCCCTTCCTTTATATGGGGGCGCTGTATGGCTTCGGTGCGGGGATTCTGTCCTGGGGCGTATTGGCGTTTGGCCTGGACTGGCTGAACGATGCGGTAGTGGGGCTGGCCGGTTTGTACGGCAGTGATTTTGCGCTGGCCGGAGTGCCAGTCGCCGACGGTCTGTCGCTCTTGCTTGGCGCGGTGCTGTTGGGTTATATCGGTGCATGGATTGCGGTCGCACGCCACTTGCGTGAGCTTGCGCCAAAATAGTGTTTTTTTGCGCGTATTGACCTTTCGGTTTTTGTGGGAACTTGTCTTTGGGTTCCCGGTCAATTTTCGCAGTGCTGAACTGCACGAGTTATGTGAGTCGGAGGTTTTTTCGTATGACCACTTCTTTGCAACCTGCTTATGCTCTGGTCCCGGGTGCGAACCTGGAGGCCTATGTGCACACGGTGAACAGCATCCCCTTGCTGACGCCCGAGCAGGAGCGTGAACTGGCCGAGAGTCTCTATTATGAGCAGGATCTTGAGGCGGCTCGGCAGATGGTGCTCGCCCACCTGCGTTTTGTCGTACATATCGCCCGCAGCTATTCCGGCTACGGGCTGGCCCAGGCCGACCTGATCCAGGAAGGCAACGTCGGCCTGATGAAGGCGGTCAAGCGCTTCAACCCGGAAATGGGTGTGCGCCTGGTGTCGTTCGCCGTGCACTGGATCAAGGCGGAAATCCACGAGTTCATCCTGCGCAACTGGCGCATCGTGAAAGTCGCGACCACCAAGGCCCAGCGCAAGCTGTTCTTCAACCTGCGCAGCCAGAAGAAGCGTCTGGCCTGGCTGAACAACGAAGAAGTCCACCGCGTGGCTGAAAGCCTGGGCGTAGAACCCCGGGAAGTGCGCGAGATGGAAAGCCGCCTGACCGGCCATGACATGGCTTTCGACCCGGCCGCCGAAGCGGACGACGACAGCGCTTTCCAATCGCCGGCCAACTACCTGGAAGACCACCGGTATGACCCGGCGCGTCAACTGGAAGACGCCGACTGGAGCGACAACTCCAACACCAACCTGCACGAAGCCCTGGAAGTGCTGGACGAACGCAGCCGCGACATCCTCTACCAGCGCTGGCTGGCCGAGGAAAAAGCCACGCTGCACGACCTGGCGCAGAAGTACAACGTGTCGGCCGAGCGGATTCGCCAGCTCGAGAAGAGCGCGATGAACAAGCTCAAGGTGTCGATTGCGGCTTGACCTGCGATAGCAGCCATGAAAAACGCCCCGATCAGTGATGATCGGGGCGTTTTTGTTTGTGCCAATGATTTGAATTCACTGCTGATTCTGTGGGAGCGAGCTTGCTCGCGATGAGGCCATTGCATTCAA
>NZ_JACNDD010000015.1:0-73264 GCF_017351395.1 Pseudomonas sp. FW305-28 | reverse complement strand
CCTGGGCAAACGATGGCTTACAGCGATAGTAGTTTAGGGAGCGCACCACGTGCGCTGCACGTAGGTCTGCGCAGCACGTAGTTCGCGTATTATCGCTACGATTGATCTGCGGCCCACACATTCGCAATTTATCTTTTTCGTGCATAGCAGTATTCTGCCCCACCAACTTTCAAGAGTAATCCCGCCCAGCTATTATCTCCGCGCGAAGCCACAACCACCATGAAGCCAGGTTGCGCAACACTTATTCACCATCAACTAATGATCCAAAAGACTCGTCTGGACGCATTCAGAATGTGAGAACGTTACATAGGAGCCACGCAATTAGGCTTCTCAGCTACTGTCTTCCACATATGAAAACAACACGACGGTTCTGGATCATAGAGCTATCCAATAAATAGAAGTTAATAATAGCTAAAAGCTCTTCGTTAGATCTCCCCGGCCCAGACCAACATCAGGACGGAGGTTATCAAGGGATCGATCTGAACCAAGAGACAGGCACCGCAAGGAAGCAAAGGCCAGTACAGGCGTCTAAAAAGGTACCTAGCGGTTGCACCCCGGATGAGGCCGCTAGCATGTACACAGCTCACAGTTTCAATCCATGGGAAAAATCGTTTTACCGGCCGATTGATGCTGCCATACGCTGGTGTGGGCTAATGGATCACGAGGCTCGAATTCTAGACAGCGCCTGGGATTGTCCAGGCTTGCTGTCGAAGCAATTTCCCCAATGGCCATGTCTGCATATCAACATGGGGAAAATTCTCGATGCCATACGAAACAACGAGATCCCTTATGGTTATTTCGGTGTGACGACTCGGCCAGGTAGCCCCGTCGACTACAGACTCGTAACTGTCAGGCATACGGATCTCAAATATTGGATGATTCACCATTATCCAGACCAATTCCCAGCATTTCTATTTGGAAGGAAGACGCCTGATGAGTCAAAAATAAGTATTGATACCTACCTGACGCTACGAGCTGATCGAGATGCTCTCGAAGTCAAGCTTAGGGCGATAGAGATCGCTCATGAGGCCCTTCTGGAGGAACTCAAGGCGATAGGCTTAGAAAGAGAACGCTTACACTCTCTAGTTGAGACACGAGGCGAGCTAAATGACCGTAGCGAGGCTGGATATCTGTGCGTCATCGGCGCTTTACTCGAAACCCTTCTTGGATCCTCACCAGGAGGAGTACCTAACTCGGTGTTCAAGTCGCAAGCCGCTATAGTTGACTCAATCACTGCGCACTTTGAAGGTGTTCTAGGATTGAGCAAGCGCTCCCTGGATAAAAAATTTGCTGCGGCAAGACGTAGCCTTTCTCGGAATTGAAGCATTGCATTGCAATCTTATCTATTGCAATGCAATGACACTCTCCCATCAGTGCTATTCAATTCAGGTCACTTCCCACTATGCGCCAACCCGCGCCAGGAGTGACCACTATGCCCAGCCAACCTTTCCCCATAGCTGAAGCGCCTCAATCCATTAACGAACGTCACATCATGCGGCGTGAAGAGGTGGAGCGGAGAACTGGCTTCAAACGTGCTCACATCTATAACCTAATGAAGGAAGGGCAATTTCCTAAAGCGAAACGTATTGGCATGCGTGCCGTCGGTTGGGACTCGCTGGAGATCGAGCAGTGGATTACTGAACGTTTGGCGCAGCAGGCCTGATGAGATGCGTGTGGTATCAGTGGTGTCCACCAAAGGTGGAGTAGGCAAAACCACAGTGGCAGCCAATCTCGGCGGTCTGCTGGCGGATGCGGGCTTACGCGTCCTGCTGCTCGATCTGGATAGCCAACCGACCCTCTCCAGCTATTACGCCTTGAATCACGAGGCTATCGCCGGTGCGTACGAACTCATCGCGCTCAACCAGACAGATCCTGAGCAGATAATCTCCATGACCGAGGTCGTCGGTCTCGATCTGATCCTCTCGAACGATGACCAAGGCCGACTGAGTACCTTGCTACTACACGCCCCGGACGGGCGATTACGGCTGCACAATTTGCTCGACCATTTCCGTACCCGTTATGACCTACTGTTGATCGACACCCAAGGCGCACGTAGCGTGCTACTGGAAACGGCTATCCTGGCCTCCGATCTTGCCCTTTCTCCCATTACACCGGAAATGCTCGCCGCCCGTGAACTGCGCCGTGGCACCTTGAAACTGCTCAACGAACTTGAGCCGTTCCGCCACCTGGGCATGCCACTACCCTCCTTGCGACTGCTACTGAACCAGGTGAACGCCATTAGGATTGACACGCGGATGATCATCAGCGGTCTGCGCGAGACCTTCGCTGGTTCTACCAACATCTCGGTGCTAGACACCGTAGTTCCAAACGCAGTGGCGTATCTCAATGCTGCCTCCCTCGGTCTGCCAGTCCACCGGATCGAAACGCGCCGGTCCCAAAAACGACGCTCGCCATCGGCACTGGAAACCATGCAAGCACTGGCCATCGAATTGTTCCCGGAATGGCACACAGCAATCTCTACTTTGACCAAGTGCACGGAGGCTCGATGAAATGAATCGCCAAGGCATAGTTCTCAATACGAAATTTTCGTCTGATCGACGTTGAGGCCAACTGTGTTTGGCAAGGAGTATTTTGATGTTGGACCAGCTTCCTATCATTGTTCAACCATCCATCCACCCCTGCCGCCCACCTAGCGAGGAGTACTACACAGTGGTCTTTCGTCTACAAGACGGGCGCTCAGCCATGGGCTGGTTTCTCGCGGAACTGTCTCGTTATTTCGAAGGCTCTTGCACTGCCGAAATCGTCAAGTTCGAGGTTGGTGACCATTTGCGCACCCGGCGTTAACTGAGGCTGCTCCAATGAAGAAGCTCACTCAGGAGGAAATCACAGAAAAACTGCACCAGGACCACTTCCCTCGCGGTCCAGAACTGGGGCGGTTGTCCGATCCACTCACTGATACGCCTATGCTGGTCACGCTGGAGCAGTTGCGGCCCTACGAACACAACCCGCGGTTCATCCGTAACCCACTTTATGACGATATCAAGGCATCAATCCGTGAACGCGGGCTGGATCAACCCCCGCCGATTACCCGCCGCCCGGGAGAAACCTATTTCATCATCCGCAACGGTGGTAATACGCGCCTGGCAATTCTCAGCGAGCTTTGGCAGGAAACCCGCGACGAGCGCTTCTTTCGCATTCATTGCCTGTTCCACCCCTGGAGCAATGAAGTCAGCACCCTGCTCGGTCATCTGGCCGAAAGCGATCTGCACGGCCAGCTCACCTTCATCGAACGTGCTCTGGCAGTAGCCAAACTCAAGACCATGCTCGAACCAGATGGAGCAACGCTCTCGCAACGCGAGCTGGCACGACGTCTTGCCGCTGGGGGCTACCCCATTTCACAGTCGCACATCAGCCGGATGCTCGACACCCTCGAACACCTGCTGCCCGCCATTCCACAAACCCTGTATGCCGGATTAGGTAAACCCAAAATTGAACGCCTGATCGGTCTGCGTAGCCAGGCTGAACGAACCTGGAATCGTTATCCAACCGACAACATTGCGTTCCCCAAGTTTTGGCTCGACACCTTGGGCCAATTTGATGCCGATCCCGAGTCCTTCGATCTTGAGCAAATCCAGGATGAACTGCTCGAACGCATGAGCCGCTTACTCGGACAGTCCTACCGCATGTTGGCCTTGGAGCTTAGCGCCACACAACGGCCCGGCATTGTCATCACGCCCTTAGAGACCAGCCACCCGCCGAGCGTTGATGAAGCCGCGGTAGGACCTCCCTCCTCCGAGTCCCGCCCCCCATCAGTTGAACCTAGATCCCGGACCGAAAAAGCGCGAGAGGAGCAGCTCACGCTGCCCGAAACGAATGTCGCATCAGAAGTCAGCCCTCCGTCACGTATCCAACAGATTCGCGAACAGATTGATCGCGCTACTGCCACCGAACCAGCACCGACCGTCGAAACCTGCACGATCGACGACATCTGGATCATCGCACCAGCACTGGATACCCCTGAACACTTGCGTTTAGCTATAGCCGGCCTGGCTCGGGAAATGGCGGCCTATGCCGGACAGCCCGAGTGCATCATCGACCAGAAGCAAGGCTTGGGCTTCGCCCTCAACATCGAGCAACTTGATCTTGCAGCGCCTCGTGCGGCCGGCGTTCACCTATTGCTCCTGGCCCTGCTGCGTGCCCAAGACGAAGTGAACTGGGAGGATCGCAAGCAATTACCCTCAGCTTTGTTTGGACAACTGCTATTAGGGGTTTATCAACTCCCGCTGACAGATCGCCCCGCCGTGAACATAGGTCTGGAGAGACTACCCGATGGTCTGTTAATCAAACTGTATCGCCTTATACGCCTAGCCCGACGTTTGATCGACTTAACGCTTCCCCCTGAAGGTGGCTCAACAAGGGAGGTGCCATGAACCTGTCCTTCAATGTCCTCAACCAGGCCATGCTGACCCAGGTCCTTCACGAGTTGCGCCTGGGTAATCTGCAGCGCTGCAAAGCACTCGGGTTGGATGAGGAAGACATCTACCTGTTGCAATCCCTACCGCCCACCACACTGTCACGTCTGGCCCACGCCACCGTCCCCTGGGTTGAGGTCAAGATTGATTCGCCGGTGCTGCATCGGTTGATCGACCAGGCCGAACGCGACGAACAGAACGAGCGCCTGATCAACCGAGCGCTCAAGCTCGGTGCCAGCAGTACCATCATGTATCAATGCTTCGGCTTGGCGCATTCGGAAACCGCCCTGCGCCGACGTCTGCTCAAGATAGAAACCCGTAAGGGGCGCCCCCAGAACTTAAGCGAAGCGCAGGAGCATGCACTCTGGCAGCGTTGGTGCCAACTACGCGCTCAGGAAGGTGCTGAGGATCAGCTCGACGCCATGATGATGTTGGCGGAGGAGCAACAGATCAGCTTGACCGTTGTTTGGCAACAGATCGATCAGTACAGCA
Source organism: Pseudomonas sp. FW305-28 (assembly GCF_017351395.1). Lineage (NCBI taxonomy): Bacteria > Pseudomonadati > Pseudomonadota > Gammaproteobacteria > Pseudomonadales > Pseudomonadaceae > Pseudomonas > Pseudomonas sp. FW305-28. Next base: position 68,339 of record NZ_JACNDD010000015.1, on the reverse strand, counting down.
ACGGAACATGAACACTGCCCCCTTCAGTCGCTGGCAGCGTGTTCTGCAGCAATGCACCCAGCAGTTGAGTGAACGTTGGCCTGCACGTCCCACCACTGAACAACCCTCCAACCAGGCTCTACAGGCTGGCTTTCTGTTCAGTGGCCAATCACATGAAGTCGTGCCGCATCGCCTGCTGCTGGATAACCGGTTGACGCCATTGGAGCGTAACGCCTGGCAGGTTTTTCGACTCATGCTGCAAGGCCAGGGCATGGTTACACCGCGCTATGAGGATTTGCAGCCTTACCTGTCGAGCGTGCCCTATGGAGTATCGGCTTCCCGTGAAACCATCGCTCGCGTCTTGACGATACTCAGGCTGACCCGCTGGCTCAGCTTGGTGAGTCGTGGCCGCGATCAACTCAGCGGGCGCCTACAAGGCTCTCTGTATGTCCTGCACGATGAACCGCTAACTCCTGCCGAAGCCATGGAACTGGATCAAGACTACCTCGAGCTAGTCGGACACGCCCTCGATCACGCGACCAAGGCTGTGCGTATTGTCGCGCAGCACATTGTGGAAGAAATTCGCCGAGACAAAGATATCGATCAGGGGCGACTACCTACCCGAATTGAGAGCTGGGGCGAACATTGGACGCCGCAGGAATTGGATCAGGTAACCGATGAAGCGTTACACGATTCCGAACTGAGTGGCGATCACAGTGTACGGAATCGTGTGGGACTTCGTTCGGATTCCGAACCGGGCCTGAACGCCAATGTTTCCGGCGCAGTTCGGAAACCGAACGCCGCCTGTACTGTATTAAAAGAAAGTATTTGTACTGTACCGCGCGCAACCCCAGCGGTGGATAACCTGCACTGGCCCGATCCGCCGCACTTGAGCCCAAGCGAACGTCAGGCCGTCGCCATGGCGTTGAACAAGCTCAAACCAGCGGATCGGCAGGCGGTACTCAACGAAGCGGGCGCGCGATGTGCGGCCGGCGGTATCCGCAAGCCAGCGGCGTATCTTATGGGCCTTATTCAGCGGGCACTGAAAGGCGATTTTCGTCCTTGGGCAGGTCAGACTGAATCGTTACCCATTGCAGAGCCGCTCCCCGTTCCTTCACGCCGATCGAGAAAACAGGGCGAACCCGTCTCTGCCCTCGCCCAAGCGTGCCTGAATGAGTTGCGCCAGCTGCGTGGCAAACGCCCTGGACGTCAGTAGATTTGATGCCACTGGCATCAGTGCCGAGCGTCTTAGAAATTAGCCGTCTCGAACCAAACCGAACAGACCGCATTCAGCTTTTTGGCTGTCCTTGACCTTTATCTGTCGCAACGTTCCCGTCCAAGCAGATGCGAGGACAACACCGTGGCCGATCACTATCAGCTTAACCTGGGCTCATTGCGCAGCAGCATCACCCTGACACTGCACACCCACCACGCCGCCCGTATCTGGCAAGGACGAACCGCACGTGAAGGCGTCCATTCGATCATGGGCATGGCCGGCTACATCAGTGTCACCAACCTGATGAAACACACTGCGGCCCAGGACGACCCCTATGCCGATTGGGCCATCGTGCAACTCGAAGAAAAATTGACTCAGGCCAAAGCCGGGATGCTGGAACTGACCCAACAATTGGATCGGATCAGACAGGATCTGCCGACGCAGATCGACATGAGCGATAACCTCAATATCCACCCCGTCACCTTGCCCTTGTACATCGGCAGCCAACTGGGGTTCCTCGCCGTCTACCTGCTGACTGACTACGACACGCTGGTGCGCCACACCCTGCTTGCTCATCACACCGCCTTGATTGGTCGCAGAGACATGGAAGCCTGGATAGACGACGGTGCTCATCTGCTGCGCAGCCTGTTCGGCCAGGCGCAGCGTTATCGACTTGCAGGTGTCACACGCGATGATATGGCCGCAAACAATGCCCGCGCCCTAGCGGCCATGGAGAAGTTTGGATTGCCCCCCATGGACATCCTTGAAGGCCATCGCCGCTCCCAGTTCGCGCCACCGATCACTCGTCGTGGAGCTTTGGCAGCGGATGACGCTGATGCGTTGGTGGAGGACGTGGTAGTCCCATCTGCGGCAGAGGGTGGGGCGGAGGAAGAAGCATGAGTCCCGTGACACCGGCTCAACCATTGCCCCTTGAAGCATTGACACCGGATGCCTATCGACAACTCGAACACGCTGCCTCCCTAAAAGGCCTTTTAAAGCCATTTAAGGGTAAGGGGGAACTGGAACACCTGGCGCAGATGGCGAGGGAAATCGAGGCGCAGTTATGTCACCTGATGGAGACTGTGGTGCAGCAGGCCGGACAACCTCCTTACTCACTACTGGATATTCGACTGGTACTGCAGAACACCAGTGCTGGCAGTACCTTTTTGCGTTGGCGCACCCGTGACTTCACTCGTATGGGGGTTGTGGTCTGGGAACGCCAGGTCTCCAACAAGACCTTGCCGCAAGCCATACGCGAAGGATTGCACCGTTTCGAATGCGACCGCATTGCACTGAACTTGCAGATGAGCGTGGTGCATTCGCTCTACCGCCAGGCATCGACCTGCGCGATCAAAATGGCCAGTGCCGAAAGGCTACTGCGCCAGCTCACAACCGCAGTGGGGGTATCAGGATGAGTACTTTTTTTGTCGGCGAAGGCAACATTGGCAGTACGCCAGAGTTCCAGGAATTTTCCTCAGGCAATGACGAGCCACGGCGTTTGCTACGGCTGAATGTGTACTTTGACAACCCCGTGCCACGCGAGGGTAGCTATGAAGATCGAGGCGGCTATTGGGCGCCAGTTGAGCTCTGGCACCGCGAGGCTGAACACTGGAGTACGCTGTACCAGAAAGGTATGCGTGTGTTGGTCGAAGGCCGGACAGTGCGCGATGAGTGGGAGGACGCCGAAGATAACGCCCGGGTGACCTTCAAAATCGAAGCCCGTCGAGTCGGCATCCTGCCTCATCGCGTGCAGAACGTGGTCATGCGGGAACGATCCAGTGAACAGACGACGGCTGCAAAACAGGTCGAGCAAAGTGCAGAGCGGACCAACAATCAGAGTTCGTCAGCGACCTCAAAACCCAGAAAACGTAAAGAGTAATTGGTCAATAAATGATGTAACTAGGTATGTAATTGCGCCCCTGCGCGATACAACAGTACGAGGTACCATTGCCCCATCGACATCATGCAATGGATACGCACTGTGGGACTGCTTGCCTATAGGTTGGATGGGACACCCGTTGTCTCGGTATTCCTAACGGACGAAGAATGGAAAACCGAAGCACTGAACAAATCCCGGGATCTCTTCATGCCCGAGACCAAAAGCCGAGCGGTGCTCAAGGTCTCACGGCTTGGGCATCGTTTCTTTTCCCACAAGCCAGGTGAGCGCAAACTCAGTCAAACAGGCGGCGAAAGCGATGATCATGTCATGCTTAAAATTAAAACGCTTTTTGCTGCCACAGCCGCGGGTTGGTCTGCACTTCCTGAGCAGTCAGGGGTAACAGCTTCCGGCAAATTCTATCGGGCTGACGTTCTTTGTACTCATCCGAATGGCAAGACCAAGGTGGCTGTCGAAATACAACGATCAACACAGCGTGATGTCGACTACGAGGAGCGTCAGAGAGTCTACGTGGAAGCAGGTATTCGCTGTATCTGGATCGACATTTCCAAGAAAGCGTATCGTCATCACATCAGCAAGCCAACCAAAGCACTTCCTCGATTTGAGTGCAAGCGTCAGTCTCCCGACAGTACTGGCACCTACCTCGTATCCATCGAAAAGCAAGACATCGACTTCCCTGAATTTATTCAAGGAGCACTCACGGGAAAACTCAGATTCATTGAGCACGAAGTGAATACCTCCCTTCACCACATCAGAATCCATCGAAAGCGGTGCTGGAGCTGCAAAATTCACATCTGTTTACTAGACCCGGAATTTACTGAGGATCTAGTACGGCAGATGCCGAAAATCGTCTCCACGATCCATCGCAAGACCACGCACATTCAAGATATGTGCAGGATCAAGCTGATTCACTTCAAAAAAAGAGGAGTCAAAGAGCACGTCTCGTGCTGCCCACACTGTGGTATTGCGCAATCCTATTCTGAACTGGACCACAGGTTTGAATTGGCTGATCACGTGGCGTTTCTCGCCATTGCCCGACCTACCGGTCTTTTACCCAGAAGGTTCTGGTCTTGGGAGACTCACCCGAAACTTGAAATGCTTCCGGTCCCAGGAGCCGCATTTCTTATCACAGGAGAGCCTGACGACGACTCCGCATTGCTTGAGATCCTGCGCGAAAACCTTAAAGGGTGCCATTGGTAAAATCTGTACTTATTGATGACTGCAGACCTGGCAGTTTTCCGGTTCTTGGCTTCCCGTCAAAATTAATATGGGTAACTTAGCAATCCGGTTTCCCATATCTCGCCATTGCTGTTTCCAACAACGCTGCTCCGAACTCAATCCGGAGCAGTTCTATGCGCCTCTTTCTTTGCGAGAAACCTTCCCAAGGTCGTGACATAGCCAAGGTTCTCGGAGCCAACCGGCGCAGTGATGGCTGCCTGATCGGCCCCGAAATAACCGTTACCTGGTGTGTCGGCCACCTGCTTGAGGCCGCCCCACCCGAAGCCTATGGCGAGCATCTCAAATCCTGGTCACTGGACCACCTACCGATCATTCCCAAGCAATGGCAGGTCGAGGTCAAGCCCAAGACAGCGGCACAGTTCAACGTCATCAAACGTCTGCTCAGCGAAGCTCGCACCGTTGTCATCGCCACCGATGCCGATCGAGAAGGCGAAATGATTGCCCGCGAGCTACTGGAACTCTGCAATTACCGAGGCCCCGTTCAACGCCTCTGGTTGTCGGCACTCAATGAGGCGTCGATTCGCAAGGCATTGTCCTCGCTCAAGTCTGGTCAGGAGACTTTTCCACTCTACCACTCAGCCCTCGCCCGCAGCCGGGCTGACTGGCTGATCGGCATGAACCTCAGTCGTTTGTTCACCCTTCTCGGACGGCGGGCGGGCTACGAGGGCGTATTGTCCGTTGGACGCGTACAGACACCCACATTGCGTCTGGTAGTCGATCGAGATCGTGCAATTGCCAGCTTCGTCTCCGAGCCCTACTGGGAAGTGGATGTGCACCTGTCCTCAATGGGACAACCATTCATCGCGTCGTGGTTACCACCCAGCTCAGGGAGTGACGAGGCCGGCCGTTGCCTAGAGCAGGCGCTTGCCAGTCAGACCGTCGAAGCGATCTTCAGCAGTAAAACCGCCACAGTACTCTCGCTGCAGACTGAGCATTTCCGCGAAGCGCCACCCCTACCCTTCGACCTGAGCACACTGCAAGAAGTCTGTTCACGCAAGCTGGGGCTTGGCGTTCAAGAAACCCTGAACATAGCCCAAGCCCTATATGAAACGCACAAAGCCACCAGCTATCCGCGCAGCGATTGCCGCTATTTGCCAGAGAGTATGTTTAACGAGGTACCCACAGTTTTCGATGCCCTGCTCAAAACGGATCCCGCACTACGGCCTGGGCTCCGAAGCCTCGATCAATCATTGCACTCCCGCGTTTGGAACGATGCCAAGGTCACCGCGCACCACGCCATTATCCCCACCAGCGAGCCGGCGAACCTTGCGCGGATGTCCGAACAAGAACGCCAAGTCTACGAACTGATTCGCAGCCACTACCTTGTGCAGTTTCTTCCACATCATGAGTTTGATCGGACCCACGTAGAACTGGAGTGTGGTGAAGAACGACTGACCGCCGTTGGCAAACAGATCCTGGTTCAGGGTTGGAAAGGTTTGCTCTACGAAAACACCGAGGAGGATGAATCCCATCAAAAAGCCCAAGTTTTACCGGTCTTGCAACAGGGTACTCAGTGCGCCGTAGACCACGTCGAACTCAAGCCCATGCGCACCGCAGCTCCCAAATCGCTCACCGAGGGAGATCTGATCAAGGCCATGAAAAACGTGGCCAAGCTGGTCAACGACCCACGCCTGAAACAGAAACTTCGGGACACCACCGGTATCGGTACCGAAGCCACACGAGCCGGCATCATCAAGGGATTGATTGATCGTGGTTATTTGCTAAAGAAAAAACGCGCTTTAATAGCCTCGGCGGCGGCCCATACCCTGATCGAGTCGGTACCCGTTGCAGTCACTGATCCGGGTATGACCGCGATCTGGGAGCAGGCTCTGGACGAAATCGAAGCGGGACGTCTGAGCCTGGATGCGTTCGTCGCCAAGCAAGTGAATTGGATAGCGCAGTTGGTCGCAAGCTGCGGCTCACTTACTTTAGCCATGCCTATCGAAGCCGGTCCGGTCTGCCCCATTTGCGATGCCTCAATGCTCAGGCGTAAGGGAAAATCAGGGCCGTTCTGGTCATGCTCGCACTATCCGGACTGTAAGGGCACTGTGCCCATCAGAAAAGATACGCGTCGCCCGTGACGCGCCATTGGAGATCAATATGAGTGTTGGGGCGATGTAAGGGTCAGTGCATCATTAACGGCGGCTGATCCCTCTCCAACTCACTTAGTGGTTGTCCAATTTCACGGGCCAAGGCGAGACCTGTCGCAATCCATATCTGCCCCAGTTCGTTGAACGCTTCCAGGTGAGCAGGATCTTCATTGAGCCAATGGACAAGGCTGTCGAAATGCTCGGGATTCTCAGGGCAATCATGAATCTTGATGAACAGCTCCAGTGTTCGCTCCCAGATCCGATCCATAACATCCTTGCTCTCCTCTTCCATGCTCAACCAATCCTCAGCTTGTCCTTATCAGACCGTTCATTCTCACTGGCCATCTTGGAGTCTGACCCTGGAGGAACAGAACCCTCGTCGCATTACACAGCTATTTCAGCCAATATAGCAACCTAACAAGTCGATACACAACCTTTAAGGATGTTCATGTCAACGGGTCTTTGCTCAACCATTCGGGTTGAACTGGAGAACTCATCACTTGGCACATAAACATCCGACCCAAGCCCAAATCGGGCGCATGATCGCTAAGCACCGAACCCAGCGTAATCTGACCCAGGAAGAGGTGGCTGAACGCCTGGGTATTGGCAGTGAAGCCATCTCGCGCCTGGAGCGAGGCGTGGTGGAGCTCTCCGTGGTCAAGCTGATGCAGTTAGCAGATATTTTCGACTGCCGGATGGATGAACTGCTGACGGAGTCGAGCAATCGCCCCAATGACCAAGGCCAGATGATCGCGGGTTTGCTGCGTGGACTGAAAGAAAACGACCGTGCCTTTATCCTGGCTACTGTCGAACAACTGGCTGCTCATCTCGCCAACAAATGAGCTTATGCGCTGGTATTCGATATTCGGGCCTTTGAGGGGAGGCTCTCTGCCTTGACGTCATCTCCCCTCTCTGCTGTAGTGCCTCAGGATCATCGCCAACGGCGACCCAAGACCGATTCGCTCCGGGTAGCTCGGTCGAACTCCTTGAGTTCGGAGCCTTCTCTTCTGCGGAATTTTTCATTCCCGTTTTGTGCTCGGCCTGATCGTGGTAGCGGATGACCACTGTTGCCTCCAAGACAACAGTGGTCATCCGCTTCGGCAATCATATTCAGTCCCGGAGCCCGCCGGGGAATCACTGGGCACCCTTTGTGCGCGGATGCGTGCCAGCGTGTTCCGACCCAGGCCACGACAAGGGTCGGTTGGCGGGTCATGGCGCAGTTAAATCAAGTTTTGCGAGGAGCTTGTCGACTGCGTCAGACCACCTAAGGTGGCTTTTCTATTCCTCGCCTGGCCCCCAGCCAGGCCCACTCTTCACTTTCTTCAGTCCAGTAATTTCCACTGTATTCTGGCCATAAAAAACCGGCTTGCGGCATCTTGACGCTCCCCTATGACAGGCTTATACAAAGGGTGTGGTTCGCTGTCGTTGACAGCCCAGCCCAGGTAGCTTGAACCTTCAAGGCTACGCCACGCTTGTGGTGGTTTACCCAAGTGCGATCAGCGTTCGGAGGCTCGCACGATTGCCGCTTCAGCGGTGATGAATGCCTACTACCCCAAGTCCGCAGACCGCTGCTGCGGATTCTCTTTTGCTGCACCGCCATTCCCACGGTGCATTGTTCTGTTTGTCATTGGCTTGCCGGTGGCGTGTGGTCATCGCTTGCCTTCACCTTACCCACCCTGACGGGGCTCACTTCCCCGTCAGGGGTCGTGCGTCGCCGTTTTCCCCTGAAAGGAGAACCACCATGGCCCACGCCAACCAATCCCAAGAAGCGACCTCTTACTTCAATCTGCACACCATCGGTATCGGCTACCTGAACCGTGTTCGTGAAGTACAAGTCCGCCGTGGCCAGCCGTTCATGGCCTGCGATATCGCCGCCCTGCACGGTGCCACAGATGCGGTCGAGTACACTCGCTTCGACTGCAAAGTCGCTGGAGGCGAAGCTGAACGCTTGATTCGTCTCTATATGGACGCCGTCAAAGCCGAGAAAAAGGTCTTGCTGTCGTTCCGTATCGGCGACCTGTGGATCGACCCATTTCTCTATGAGAAAGGCGATAAACAAGGCCAACCGGGCGCTAGCCTGAAAGGTCGTCTGCTGTACATCGACTGGATCAAGGTCAACGGCACGTTCGAATACAAAGCGCCTGCCAGGCAGGAGGCAACAGCACCTGCTGAGCAAGCGCCAAGCAGTGAGCCATCCCCAACGTCGGCTGATGCCGAAGCTGAGGATACCGACAACCCAACAGAATCCAGGATTGAACCTGAATCTCCACTCACTCCCCGCACGGCCCGCCGTGTCGCCACACGTACTGTTCAGTCCGCCTGAACAATCCACGATGTTTACATCAAGGCGCTCAATCAAGCGCCTTTTCTTCAATCAGCACAGGGGAACCAACATGGAGTCCTTCTGGCTTTGCGACGACTGCCTGTTCGCTGCGGCTTACGAGGACTACAGCACGTTATCGCTCTACTACACGAAGGATGAGATCGAGAAACGCATCGCCAGTCTCCCTCATGGGCTGGTTCGGCTAATGCCCATTAGTGCCGACTTCGATCCCGAAACAGGCTGTGGAATAAGAACCTTCTCCCCATTGCCCTGCGACGGTTGTGACTTACACCTGCACGGACAACGCCACCGATTCACTCGGCTGTAAACAGCGCGTCATCGGGCAATGCCCGTGACTCGATATCCACCTCGGGGGACACCACTCCCCTCGAGGGTGTACCCCGGATTGTTCCCTCGGAGGTACCCCATGAGCACCCAACTTACCCTGATTGAAACCTCAGCTGTCGAGGCTGACCGTATCGCCCAGGAAAACAAGCTGATCGACGAAGCGTTGCACATTCTGGATCGTCGGCTGTTCACCTGCGGCCCCAACCTGACATCACCTGACGCCGTGGCCTCATATCTGAAACTTCATCTTGCGCAACAAGAGCATGAAGTCTTCGGTGTGATTTTTCTCGATGCCCGCCATCGCGCCCTGGCATTCGAAATCCTCTTTCACGGCAGCATCGATGGCGCCAGTGTTTACCCCCGCCAAGTCGTCAAGCGCTCCCTAGCACATAACGCAGCAGCTGCCATTGTCGTTCACAACCACCCCTCTGGTTGCACGGAACCCAGCCTGGCAGATCGCGCCTTGACCGCACGGTTGAAAGAGGCCTTGGACTTGATCGAAGTGCGCTTATTGGATCACTTCATCGTAGGCGAAGGCCGTCCTCTCTCCCTCGCCGAGCATGGCTGGCTTTAACCCTCAATAGGCGTCTTCGGACGCCTTGTTCATTTCCTTCTGGAGAACCCAATTCATGAACCCTTCACCCCAACTCCCAGCTCTGCTGGAAACCTCAAACCCATTTGCTCGCGGCTACGACAACTTGCATATCGAACGACTGCTACAGATCACCTACGCAAATGACTGCCCTCCCTGCTTTCGCTCCGTAGACGACGCACAATCCCATCTGCCCGACGATGCGTTAGAACAGTTTCCCTGCGTGTTCAATGATGACTTCGCTCTGATCAGCGAGGGTCAGCCCATTCCGGATGAATTGGATGAACGCTTCCAGTCAACCGGGCTGGTGCGGCAAGTGATCTATGCCGTGACGGGCGAGATGCTCAACGAGCGACATCACGTCGGTGACCTGTACTCCCTGGAAGAAGCCCAAGCCACGATCCATCGTTTGAGCTTCGAAACGGGCCACTACAGTCGAGCCTGGGAGATCAGTACCACACACCTCACTGACGAAGCACTGCGCTACTTGGAAAGCCGGGTTGGCAATTTCGACTCCAAGCCAACCGGACTGCTGTTTGAACCTTTTGCCCTGCCAGACTGCAATGGCGTCGGGTGTAAGCTGATCGGCACGCCCTGGACCGACGATAACTTGGTGAAGATCGAGGGCGCTCCTTACTCGTCGCTTAGGCAAGATCAGCTCGACGCCGGTACGCCGGAGGCCTTGGTCAACGTGCTGTATCTGGCGGCATTGGCGGATGTGCGATTGTTGATCTTTGACCCCGACGCTAGCGTTTTGGATGGGCTAGCCATTTATGACGAAATAGCAACGCGTTCAACTTAAACACGACCCGTCTTGAATCAACTTACTCACTGAATCGCTCCTTCACCTCATGTCAAGTTCTGCACTGAATCTGACATGAGGTTTTTTCCATGGAGCGTTTTTTCACGCCTGTCTGCCTGCTGGGTTTGTTGAGCGCCTGCACGGCGCAGATCCCTAATACATTGCCGACCCATCCGGAGGTCGACAGTGGCTCCAATCGGGTCCAGCGCTCGAAGGACGCAGTTGAAGAAAGCCCTCGGGCAGAACTCCGCTATGGCCGCTATACGCTGGTTAGCACCGAGCCCACGACAGAGCAACGTGATCTTCTGGCTCAAATCATTGACGTGAGCATTCCGTCCAACCTAAATCCCTCGGTACAGGAGGCGATGCACTACGTGCTGCAGCGCTCAGGCTATTCGCTCTGCCCTGCTGCCGAACCAGTAAAGATACTGTTTACCCGGCCTCTGCCCGCCGCCCATTACCGGCTCGGCCCGATTTCATTAAGCAACGCTCTACAAGTACTGGCTGGCCCCGCCTGGCAACTCACGATCGATGAGGTCAGCCGTTCGGTCTGCTTCGAACGGCAAAAAAATGATGCTGCCGTCGTGCGGGTCGCACCCAGCGTGCCCCATCAGCCGGAGGCACGCCCATGAAAGCCTCGACGTTTCAAACCCTCATTGTCGGCTCACTTTGCCTGGCGGTCTCCGGGCTGAGTGGTGGTTTGTATAACCAGTATCAACGCGTGACCGAGCTGGAAAATGCGAACGCCCAACGCGTACAGACCCTGGATACCCTGCAACGTGATTCAAGCACCCTCTTGGATGCACAGGAGAAGCTGCAGTACGCACTGAAAGACCTGAAGCAGATGGTCGATTCCGGTGAGCAACAGACCAATACCCTCGATCCGATGTTGGATCAATGGGCGCAGGAGATACAGGAATTGCGCGATGGTCTGGCAGCCCGTGCTACCGAAGTCGACATGATCGCGCTACGCGCACGACTTGAGCACGTCGAGCAGCAACTCCTGGACCTCAAGAGCCAGCCACCACTCCCACCACCGACGCCTTCCACGGCCAAGCCGAAAAAAACCGCTCAGCCCAAGCCTGCCCCGCTCCTGCCGCCATTTTCAGTGCTGAGCATCGAGTACCGCGGTGGCGAGCGCTTTCTGGCCGTCTCACCTCCTGATAGTCGCTCGCTCGACGATATCCGGTTGCTGCACAACGGCGAGCAGCTCGGCACATGGCAGTTGAAAGTGCTGGAGCCGAACGCGGCCGTCTTCGCTGTGGCCGCTCAGCCAGACCAGACCGTGCAACTCCCTTGAGACACGATCATGAACAGAGCGCTACTGCCCGCCGTCGTCTGTCTCGTTTCTCTATTGACCACAATCGCAGCGATGGCCAATCCCGTCCCGACACAGTCACGGGCTCAGAACACACAGTCCGCGCCCCTGGGACGTTCTGACTCCGAACAGGCGACAAATTGGGGTCTGACGGAGCAAGAGTGGACGCGCTTCGAAAAGATTCAAGCCGGCCCGCGCGGATTCTGGAGTCCGAACCTCGATCCGCTGACTGCGCTCGGCGTCGAGGCGGAGACCGTCCAAGAGCGTCAGCGCTATGCGGAGTTGCAGGTAGCGCTGGAAGCCAAACGCGCCGAACGCGAGTTGGCCTACCAAAACGCTTACACCGCGGCCTGGGCCAAGCTGTTCCCCGGGCTGCTGCCGATCCAGGGTATGGCATCCCCGTCCCCTGCCAACTCATCGGTCGCACCGCGACAGGCCCTGTTTGTAGAGGACAACTGCGCGGCGTGCAACGCCCAAGCGAAACTTCTGCAAAGCAGCGACATGGCTTTCGATATCTACCTAGTGGGCAGCCAGGGCGAGGATGAACGCGTCCGTAGCTGGGCTCGTCAAGCAGGCATCGATCCAGCCAACGTTCAGCGTCGGCAGATTACCTTGAACCATGACCGTGGTCGCTGGTTCAGCCTGGGTGCCCCAGGACCACTGCCCGCCACGCTTCAGCAGGTGAATGGACAATGGCAACGCCTCGATTGAGCGGTATTGCACTCATGCTGACGGTGCTCGCCGTCCAGGCTGATGAACTTCCGCCCCCTGCGTACCAATTGGCAGCGCATAACGCGGACATTCCTTCCATGGTGTTACTCGCAATTGCTCTGCAGGAGAGTGGGATCCACGTCCGTGGTCGGCTGCTGCCCTGGCCCTGGACACTGAATATCGCAGGAACACCCTACCGCTTCGCCACTCGGCAGGCAGCCTGTCACGCTTTACTTCAGACGCTCGCCCGGCAGGAGGCCAAGCGGGTGGATGTCGGACTTGGGCAAACCAACCTAGGTTATCACGGACAACGTTTTTCCAGTCCCTGCGAAGCCCTTGACCCCTATCAGAATCTCGCCGTGACCGCCGCGCTATTGCGGGAGCATCACGCCGTTACCGGCGATTGGGTGTCAGCTGCGGGACGCTATCACCGCCCGGCGGGAGGAATGCCGGCCGCACGTTACCGCGAGGGTTTCTCTCGGCAACTCGAACGTCTGCAGGTTTCTTTCAGGCAGGGCACATCACCATGAAACGAATACCTCTTACCCACTATTTCCTCCTGTTTTTAGCACCTTTCGCTCAGCCGGAACTGACCGTTGCCGGAGACCAACCTAGCGGCTTCGTCCGGCCCCAATTTCAGGTTTCCGGGTCGACAACAAATAGCAACATCCAGCCTTCTCGAGCCATGCATGCGGACCTGTCCGCGTTTGCCGATGAAGCATGGATACTGCCCGTCCGCAGCTCTCACTTGAGCCCCGGCCAAATCACGTCTCGCGCCCTGAACATGCCGGGCTTACGGCCATTTTTCCTGGTGGGTGAGGATCCCCAATCGTTGGCTTGGTTGCGTCAACGTGCGGCTGAACTGCAGGAAATGGGTGCGGCTGGCCTCGCCGTGGAAGTAACCGATACTGAAGCCCTGGCCCGGATTCGAGCAGCTGCTCCGGGCATCACTATCATGCCGGTCAACGGCAACGACATTGCCACCCGTTTGCAGATTGAGCACTACCCCGTCCTGATCACCGCCACTTCACTGGAACAGTGAGCCCAAGTCATGGCCGAGCATGCGATGGAGTCCAAGCTCCGGCCAGCGGTGGAGCTGTACACCGTAGCGATCTGCGTCGCCTCTGTGGTGTTGTGCCTGTACTCGCCCTGGGCTGTGGCGCTGTCACCCGAGATCGGGCGGGTAGCGGCGCTGGCCTATACCCTGTTCGGCCTTATCCGGCTGCGGCAAGCCTGGGAGGTGTTGCGGTATAGGCGCAATATCCGTCGGTTGCCCCGCTACGAACTGACCAGCCGACAGATCCCGGTCAGCCGCAAGCGTCTGTTCATGGGCCGCGGCTTTCTCTGGACCCGCCTGCATACCCAACGCTTGGTCGAGGCGCAGGATCCGGCTGTCGCGCATTATATCGACCAACCGCCCCGTTACCGCATGGCTCGTGGACTCGAACGTCGACTGGAACATGCACCGTTTCCACTCTCTACATTGGCGCGTGTCACGGCCTGGGACAGCGCTTTCAACCCGTTGCGCCCGCTACCACCGGTCGGTGGCTCGCCGCTGTTACATGGGGTCGAGCCCGATGAAACTGAAGTCGGTCTGCCGCTGGGTGAACGGGTCGGACACACCTTGGTGCTCGGCACTACTCGTGTTGGCAAGACGCGACTCGCCGAGGTGTACATCACCCAGGACATTCACCGCATCGAACATGAGGTAGTCATCGTTTTCGATCCTAAGGGCGATGCCGACCTGCTCAAACGCATGTACGTCGAAGCCAAACGCGCCGGTCGGGAAAAAGAATTCTATGTTTTCCATCTAGGCTGGCCGGAGATCTCCGCACGCTACAACGCCGTGGGACGTTTCGGACGCATCTCGGAAGTGGCGTCACGCATCGCCGGGCAGCTCAGTGGTGAAGGCAATTCTGCAGCTTTTCGTGAGTTCGCCTGGCGTTTCGTCAACATCATCGCCCGGGCACTGATCGAGCTGGGCCGACGTCCGGACTACCTGCAAATCCAGCGACATGTGGTCAACATCGACGTGCTGTTCATCGAATACGCCCAGCAGTTTTTCGCCAAAACCGATCCGAAAGCGTGGGAAGTGATCGTCCAGCTTGAAGGCAAGCTCACCGAGAAGAACATTCCCAGGCACATGGTGGGACGCGAAAAGCGGGTGGTGGCCATCGAGCAATACCTGGCGGCAAAACGGGTGTTTGATCCGGTAATGGACGGATTACGTTCGGCGGTGCGTTATGACCGCACCTACTTCGACAAAATTGTTGCCTCGCTGCTACCGCTGCTGGAGAAACTTACCACCGGTAAGACCGCTCAGCTACTGGCTCCCAACTACACCGATTTAGATGACCCGCGGCCAATCTTCGATTGGATGCAGATCATCCGAAAACGCGGCATCGTCTACGTTGGTCTGGATGCGCTGACCGATGCAGAGGTCGCCGCTGCTGTGGGCAACTCCATGTTCACCGATTTGGTCTCAGTCGCAGGCCAAATCTACAAACATGGCGTTGACCATGGCCTACCCCAATCGGGCAGCACCGGCGGCAAGCTGCCGATCAACCTGCACGCTGATGAATTTAACGAGTTGATGGGCAATGAGTTCATCCCGCTGATCAACAAGGGCGGCGGAGCGGGTATCCAGGTAACGGCTTATACCCAAACCCTTAGCGATATCGAGGCGCGCATTGGCAATCGGGCCAAAGCCGGTCAAGTGATTGGCAACTTCAACACCCTGCAGATGCTCCGAGTGCGCGAAACCGCCACCGCGGAGTTACTCACCAAACAATTGCCTACGGTGAATGTACTGACAAAAACGCTGGTATCCGGTGCCACCGACACCTCCGATCCTGAGGCCAACACCGACTTCACTTCGTCCTCCCAAGATCGCATCAGCAGCACCAGTGTGCCGCTGATCGAGCCCGCTCATATCGTCAGTTTACCCAAGGGGCAAATGTTCTCCTTCCAGGCTGGCGGGCAGCTCTGGAAGGTCTGTATGCCGCTGCCTAAGCCCTCCAACGAAGATGCTATGCCCAAGGACCTGCAGGAGCTTACTCAGCGGATGCGGGCCACTTACAACGAACAAGCGGGCCAATGGTGGAGCGCCAGTGGTGGCGGCCCAACCACAAACTTCGATCTGGATCAGGCAGGGTAGTACGTCCCCGCACAGGTTTCGATTCAGCATACAACGATCCCAGAAGGCCTCGAGCCGATATCATCCTGCAGCGCGCAATGGAGCGGACAATGGCGACTTCCACTCAGAACACGCCGCCACAACCGATACAGCGCCCGGGATTGATCATCTCGGCGATCGGCTTGGTCCTCCGCATCATCGGTTTATTGCTCGCCTCATTGCTGTTCTCGATCCTGATCGAGTTCGCCGGCCTACTGTTTTTCTGGGGTGATCAGGGATGGCGGCATAGTCAGGCCATGCTAACCAGTGAACTGAGTTGGCTCAGCGAGCACTTCAAATATTCACTCATCATTCAACAACCCGGACAGACGATTGTCCAGTGGCTGGACTTCCTCAATCAGTGGCTGTTGGTCAAGACTGGCTTTGGGGATTTTGCCCGGCAGGCGCGGGTGTCGAGCCAGGGCAACGGCTTCTGGAGCTGGGCCAATCAGGTCTACGTGAGCATCGAAGATTTCGTGCTGGCCGCGGTCTACGTTACCTTCACCTTTGTGGTGCGGCTGATAATTCTGGTCCTAGCCTTGCCGCTGTTCTTGCTGAGTATGTTCGATGGCTTTGTCGATGGTTTGATACGCCGCGACCTTCGCAAATTTGGCGCGGGGCGAGAAAGCAGCTTCGTCTACCACCGCGCTAAGCGAGCTGTATTACCACTGCTGCTCGTACCCTGGATTATTTACCTATCCCTACCATTTTCGCTCAATCCCATGGCGGTTTTTTTGCCTTGCGCGGTGTTGCTCGGAGTAACGACAGCTATCACCGCAGCGACGTTCAAAAAATATATTTAAGTGCAACACAAGTGCTGATTTTTTATTTCAGTCGATATGATGACACGCGTGCTTGACGGCCGCAGCCCTCCTAGCTAAGCGTACCGCACATCTTGCGAGGCCACGACCTGATTGACCCCGTAACCGGTTCGAGCATCGGATGTGCTGATCAAGCGCTCGACGGCCTTTGCCAGATCAGGATTTACCGTTGCACTCTGGCTATCCCTGAAGTAGCGCATCACCGCCCCCGCCACGACATCCGCTATCTGCAGGCCAATGCCTTCGTGCGACTGCGCAAACGTGAAAGTAGCCATCTCTTCGAAAATAAAGTCCGAGTGTGGAGTGTATGGAACCTGG
This sequence comes from Pseudomonas sp. FW305-28, assembly GCF_017351395.1. Taxonomy (NCBI): domain Bacteria; kingdom Pseudomonadati; phylum Pseudomonadota; class Gammaproteobacteria; order Pseudomonadales; family Pseudomonadaceae; genus Pseudomonas; species Pseudomonas sp. FW305-28. The sequence goes on along the minus strand of NZ_JACNDD010000015.1, from coordinate 51,510 downwards.
TTTTGGTCCTTCTGGGCTTCCACAGTCGCTTTCCCCAGACGCAGGATATCCTCGAGTTCCAACTGCTGATCGTGAACGATGTGGACACCTTGCAGATTCCGTCTGAAGTAGAGATTCAGGCGCGCGTAGATGTTGGCAAACGAGGTCAGATTGGGAAGCATCCAAACACGCTTGCTGCGCTTGTTGTGATCAGGTGGCGGAAGGAACTGGAGAAATGCGTCAGGATCCTGCTCCTTAAGTTCCAGATACTCGTTACGGGCATCTTCCACCATCATGACTACGCCCCGGGCAATATCTTTCTTCCCTGGGATGTCCAGAAGGCGCACGCCCAGATCCTGAAGCAATGAGAGAGACTGCAGCAGGTGCGCCTCAGAAGGCTCTAGGCAGGCTTGGACAAATGCGTCGAGCACCTGATCCGGAGCTTCAGCGTTCAGAAAGTCCGCAACAGTATTCCTAAGGAAGGTCATGGGTGCGCCTTCGGGGAACCCCATGCAAGATGGTAGCAACTGAAAACTCGTGATGTGCACGCAGATGAAATAGCGTTTATCCACGAGCTCGACGAACAGAGGCGCACCGATAGACTCCAGGTAGTCTATAACCTCCAAAACAAATTTGGGCTTGGCCATCAGAGACTTGGACTTAAGCTCACCAGGTGAAATCCTGTGCAATGCGCGCAGCTCTTCGATTCGAGTGACAACTGCCGACTCGTCACTCACCCCCACCGCAGCCAGTACGAAGTACGGTTGCCCTTTGAAGTCGAAGCCGTCACCGCTGTTGACTATGTCACCGCTATGACCACTCTCGTCGAGGTAGAACGTCATGCTCAAGGTTGGTCTCCCCACATTGTAAAATGTCTCCAGGCCCTGCCACATCATGCGCGTGCCAGGATACGGCCCAGGGGACTATTGATTGCCGTGAAGGCGTCGATGACGCCATCCAGGACAAAGTCGAGCGCACGACCATAACCTTGATGCAATGTAGCCGTGTCGAAGTCTTGATCCTGCAACCTCTCGATCTTGCTCACGGCGTCATGGGCATCGGCAATGCGAAGATCGTAGGTGACGAACAGCATTGCAATGTCGCTGTTTTTCGCATTCCAGCCTTCTGGCTCATCCTTGCTTTTTAGTGCGTCCGACGCCTCGCAATTTTCGTCGAACCTGATCAGGATGTTCAGTAAGCACTGCAGAAGCTTTAGCTTCCCCAAAGTGGCGATCAACTTTCTCGGGACACCCATAGCTTCCAGAAGCTGTTTGAGAAAACCGTCGGGCAGCTTCTGCCAAATTTCATGGATGGATTTGCATCGAGCGAGAAAGGCCTGCTGGGTCATGTCCAAGGGCGCGAACTGAGCGAGTTTTGCAACCTGCGGATAATGTAACCAGCCATCGGCTGCAACTTCTTCCCGTGAGAACCCGAGCAGTTCAACAGCCGGTTTTTCGATGCCCAGCGCGGTCCCAAGCCGAGAAAGGTTTTCTCCCAAGGACAGCATTTGCGTGAGGAACCGATCAACTTTGGAAACGATGTGTTCTTCAGTCAGGTCGCACTGTTTCACGATCGCAGGATCCAGGGCGTGGACATGAGCATGCAATGTTTCCCGCTCCGGGACGCCTTTGTACAGATCCCGTAAATCCACCTCGATTAGGTTTCGCCCGATTCGCCGGCACCCAGTGAAAGACCACTGCCCAAGATAAGATGGACTGCAATACCAGCCACCATGCGCGTCTACAGGTGTGCTTCCGTACAAGCTGTTTTGTTCATAGCGTTCGAGAAATCTGTCGTCGAGATAGACCGTCGTATCATTCCTCATGATGTCATTGGCACTAGCGTGCGTAACCTTTCCAGCAACACCTGGCCAAGTCAGCCCATCAGCTGTCTGCTGAGGGCAGAGGTTGCAGGAGACTGCCACTACTGTCGCCCATACCTGGAGCAGTAAACCGTTCTCTGTTTCCCGAAGATCGCCATCAAGCCAGCTCCCCGGCTCGCCAAGAGAATGAAAACGTTCCCCGTTCATCAGCTTGCGCAGTTGTGGGCTGTCTGCGAGCGTCGCCTGATAGAAGAAATGGCGAACGCCGCGTCCCCCCCTCAACCACAGATACTTGCGCAGGTACTCGTTTGACATGAACCAATTAACATCCCGGGACGGCTTGAAGTGGTATTGCAGCGAAACCTCACCTTCAGCGACTCCGAACTCTGGAAGGCTCAAATCGTCGTAAACCAAACGCTGATGCTCATTGCCAATGCATCGTGGCGTTAAACCCAACGCCATCCATACCTTCTCGGCCAAGGTGTATGTGAAGAACAAGCTGCTGCCCCAGGAGGCAACGATGTAGTCATACCCGCTCATATTCGGTGTGAAGTCTTTCACGCTCCCTTTCTCACTTAGAGTCGGAACTCCGTGCGCCACCACACCCTGACTATGTAGAACGGGTATCGCGTTACCGTCATCGGGAACGACAGCCATCAACATATGAACCGTCTCGCGGTTCGACTCTGAGCGTTCGGTTTCCGTGAAACTACTCACCTCGACTCTCTGCAACGGATCAGTTCCCACTGGCTCTAGCAGTGAGCGCAACCGCTGCGGTAGCAGGTCGGTCGGAATAGGAAATCTTCCCACGTAATCAAACATCAGTCCTTCTCCTTGAGTGTCGCAAACAGCCTATCAGTCCACTCCCCGAAAAAGCGACTGATCACACCTCAAGTTTCTTAATGAACAATTCGACCTCTGACTTGATTCTTCTCCCAGATCAACATGGGCCAGCATCATGCCAACTACCGTCTTTCGCTGTTTACTACTCTCGCTGGCTATCGTCGATGGCAGCAGCTACGCCGCATCTGCTCATGAGCAGGATCAGCTCAGCCTCGTCCAGCAGCAACTCAACATTATCGAACGCCTTGCGACACGTACTGAGACAGCCAACAGGTCTGAACCCGACGAGCGCTATCGCTTCGACTATCCCCGCCTGATTCGGGACATCCAACGCATCCGTCATGGTGTGCAGGGCTACCTTTCCCCCTCTCGCGCTCAACCCCGCGATCCCACTGAACTGATCGGCGCTTACCGCGTTGACACTCCGCCTGCGGAGCCTTTGCCATGAGCATGACTAACGCGCAGAGCTCAGCGTTCCAAAATGCCTCCGGCGTCTCGGCACAGAGCAGTTCGACACTGTGGCTGTCACTGGTTCTCGTCCTGGCTTTGCTTTGGTGTGCATGGGTGATCTGGACGGCTTACCGGGGATGGGCGGCCGGCAGTGTGCGCTTCGGCGCGTTTGGCGGCAGTACTGCCCGTGTCCTGCTCACCTTGCTGGTTTTGATGTTTTTTACCCTGTCCTAATCCAGGAGATCGCCATTATGCTCAAGTGCCTTGCCCCCCTCAAAAACAATCTGCGAGACCGTGCGAGCCAACGCTTGATCGGCTTGCTGCTGGTACTCGGTCCAAGCCTGGCTTTTGCTGAACTCCCGACCATGGAAGCACCTTCGCGCGGCGAAGGCTCCGGGTTGATCGAGACGATCAAAAACTACGCCTACGACGGCGGCATCCTGCTCGGTCTGCTGATCGCTCTGCTCGCTTTTCTCGGTGTGGCCTGGCACTCGCTGACCGTTTATGCCGACGTGCAAAACCAGCGCAAGACCTGGAAGGACCTCGGCGCCGTGGTCGGCATCGGCGCCCTGCTGGTGGTGATCATCATTTGGTTCTTAACCAAGGCTGCCGCGATTCTGTGAGGTCGCCATGAACGACACTATCGAACGCCTTGCGGACGGTACTCTGGTCTTTCTGCCAGAGCGACTCAATCACGATCCTGCCGTATTGCGGGGTTTAACCAATGATGAGATGTGGGTAGCGCTCGGCACCGGCGCCGTCATTGGCCTGCTGCTGGGCGTTCCTCTGACGATTGCCACCGCCTCCATTGCCGTGGCGCCGACCAGCATGATCGCAGGCATGACAGTGGTGTTATTCGCCGGTGGCACACTACTGCGTCGTGCTAAACGGGCCCGTCCCGAGACCTGGTTGTACCGCAAGCTCGAATGGATACTCGCCAGCCGTTGGCGTCTGGGGAGCGGGAACTTGATCCTCCACTCCGGCGCCTGGACGGTTCGCCGCTCACGTCGACTGCGCCCTGCCCTGTCCCGGTGGCAGCCATGAGCCGCTTTCGAAACAAGGTCGATGCTCAACAGGCCCATATCTTCAGCTTGCGTCTGGCGGTAATGATCCTTGCCCTGGTCTGTGCCGGGCTCTGGTACGGCTGGCGCTCGGCACCGACCGATCTGACCGTGCATGTCCCCCCGGATCTGCGCTCGGGCAGCACTCGCAAGTGGTGGGATATCCCCTCAGAGAATGTGTATGCCTTTGCCCTGTACATCTTTGGTCAGCTCAACCGCTGGCCCTCGGATGGCGAGAAGGACTATCGCCGCGCTATCTATGGCTTGCAGTCTTATCTGACACCCTCCTGCAAGACCTTCCTCGACGGCGACTACGAATACCGCAAGGCCGCCGGCGAACTCCGCCAGCGAGTGCGTGGCGTCTACGAAATTCTGGGCCGAGGCTATAGCGAAAATCCGGAACTCAGGGTCAAGCAACTCGATCGCGACAGCTGGCTGGTCACCCTCGACCTCAACGCCGATGAGTATTACGCCGCCGAACCGGTGAAACGGGTGGTGGTGCGTTATCCATTGCGCGTGATGCGTTTTGATCTGGACCCCGAACGCAATAAGTGGGGGCTGGCACTGGATTGTTATCAGGGCACTCCGCAAAAGCTCTCCTTGCCTGGAGGTGAGCCATGAAGCGGATGTCTACACTGGGACTCACCGTCGCACTGATGCTATGGGGAGCGGCAACGCAGGCCGTCGAACTGATGCACTGGGAACGCCTCCCCCTCGCGGTCCCCCTGGTGATCAATCAGGAGCGGGTGATCTTTGTCGATGAAGCTGTTCGCGTCGGTGTGCCCTCAACCCTGACGGGCAAGCTACGCGTGCAATCAGCCGGTGGCACGCTGTACCTGCGGGCGTCGGAAGCCATTGCACCGACCCGACTGCAACTGCAATCAGTCGCGACGGGCGAGATCATCCTGCTGGACATCGCGGCCACGCCTGGCGATCAACCGTTGGAGCCCGTGCTTATTCTCAAGAATGCTCAGGTGCAAGCTACCGAGGCTGAATCTAGCACCGCCCCTGTTCAAGAACGCACGCCGATCCCGCTCGCGTTGACGCGCTACGCCGCACAGAGCCTGTACGCGCCGTTGCACACCGTGGAGTCCCTGCCCGGTGTACGCCGCGTCCCGCTCAAGCTGCGCACCGAACTGCCAAACCTGCTGCCGACCGAAAACGTGTCCGGCACACCCATCGCCGCCTGGCGACTCGGGGAGTATTGGGTGACGGCGGTGAAGTTGCGCAACCGTGGTCCAGTGACGGTGCAACTCGATCCGCGCCAGCTTCAGGCCAAGTTGTTCGCCGCGACCTTCCAACATGATTTCCTTGGGCCTATCGGCAGCCCTGAAGACACCACGGTTGTCTACCTTGTCACCCACGGTGCCGGCCTCGAACGCGCCGTGCTGCCTCCGCCCATCGCGCGAGGTGCTGACGATGAAAGCTAACGCCTTGCTCAAATGGCTGGTACCGGCTGTGCTGCTCGGCGTGGTGTTCATCATCCTGAAATCTTGGGTCGCGGGTGGTACCACGCCTTCGCCAGAAAGTCCGACGGCTCAGGACAACCTCCAATTATCCGCCGAGCAGGCCAAGTCGCTCGGTATTGCGGGTGATACCCCACGCGACACGGTTGCCACCTTGGTCGGCCAGGTGAAGGCCATGCGCAGCGACATGCTCGGCCTGAAAAAACACAACGATTCGCTGCAGGCGGAGAACAACCGCCTGCGCGAACGGGAAAACAGCGTTGATTCGCGAATCCAGACGACGCTTAGCAGTGTGACCCAACAGGTCGACGAAGGCCGCCGACAAGCCAACGAGGCCCGACTCAAAGCAGAACAAGACAGTCGTCAGGCTCGCGGTCTGCTGACGCAATTGCAGGAACAGTTGTCGGGGCTGACCGGCAAAGACAAGGATATGCCGATCGGACTGGGGCTTGAGCCGGGCGACGGTGCTCAGTTCGATGGGCAGCATTCTGCTAATGATGCACTACAGTGGATAGAGCCTTCGGATGCTCCGCCCACCGACACCCGGAGCAAAACCAAGATCGCGTCCGCCCTGAGTCTGCCTACCGCCTTTAACTCATTGGAGGGTTTGAAGGACAATGCCACCGACCGCAGCCAGAAGCAGTTACGCGAGGTCACCAAGGATGAACGTGACCTGACACGCTCCGCTGATCGTACCGAAGGCGCAAAGCCGGTCTACACCATTCCCGAAAACGCGACATTGATGGGCTCGGTCGCCATGACCGCGCTGATCGGCCGGGTCCCGGTGGACGGCACCGTGAATGATCCCTACCCCTTCAAGGTGCTGGTTGGTCCGGAGAACCTGACAGCCAACGGCATCGACCTGCCGGACGTCGCAGGGGCCGTGATGAGCGGCACAGCCTCCGGCGACTGGACCCTGTCGTGCGTACGCGGACAGGTCGAGTCAATTACCTTTGTGTTTACCGACGGCACCATTCGCACGGTGCCTCAGCCGAAGGCAGTAGCCAGTCGCAATGCCTCCACCACCCAGAGCTCAAACACCGACAAGATTCGTGGCGGACTCGGTTACCTGTCCGATCCGTATGGCATTCCTTGCATTGCCGGTGAGCGCCGCTCAAACGCTCAACAGTACCTCGGTAGCCAGAGCCTGATCACCGCCGCCGGCGCCGGCGTCGCCGCCTTGTTCGGGGATGAGCAGAACAACAGCAGCGTGATCAGTTCAGGCGACAGCACGCTCGGGATCACGAACAGCAGTGGCAATAGCGCGCTGAATTCAATTCTCAGCGGTGGGGTCAGCGACATCCGGGAGTGGATCAACAAACTCTATGGCGAGACCTTCGCTGCCGTGTACGTGCCACCGGCCGCCCAAGTCGCGCTGCACCTCGACCATGAGATCACCATCGACTACGAGCCCAAGGGCCGGAGCGTTCGCCATGAAAAAGACCATGCTTCTCTGCCTGACCTGGATTAGCGTGCTCTGCTGGGTCCTGACGGGGTGTTCCACCGACAAAGACACGCTGCTGCCCCATGGCGAGCAAACCATGATGGATATCTGGAACGGCGCCGGTTCGCAAGGTACTCAGCAGCAACTGCTGGATGCTCGACAGCAGTTACGCCGCCCGCTGGCTCAGGCAGATGTCTCCGCGGCTCTCCAGGAACCGTACACGCGCACAGCGGCGAACGAGATCCGCAACTTGTTCCCGCGCCTGCCCAATCCCGACCTGGTGCTGTACGTGTATCCGCATTTGAGTGGTACCGAGCAGGCACCGGTTCCTGGTTACTCGACCGTCTTTCCGTTCTACCAACGTGTGCAGTACGCATTACCCGGTGAACGTCAGGAAGACTTGTAGTGCGTACCAGCGATGCGGGCAACCGCACTTCTGCATGGAAAGCCTGGCGCCACCCATTGCGCCCGCGCGCCACCTTGGCCGATGAAGCTGCACTCTATGCGCACAACCCCAGCTTCACCGACCACTTGCCTTGGGTCGAATACCTCGATACAGAACAATGCTTTCTACTGGACGACAATCACTCGGTGGGTGCGGTGTTCGAGTTGCTGCCCATCGGCACCGAAGGGCGCGAACCCGATTGGCTGATGGCCGCCCGCGATGCCCTCGAAGACGCCCTGCAAGATAGCTTTGACGAACTGGATCAAGCGCCTTGGGTGGCGCAGTTTTTCTGCCAGGACGACAACGACTTCGCCCCCTACCTGACGCGGCTCACCGATTATATTCAAGACAGCGCGCGAGGCACGGTCTTCACCGAGACGTTTTTGGAACTCAGTCGTCGCCATTTGAAGACCATCGCCAAGCCGGGAGGTCTGTTCGAGGACAAGGCCGTCACGCGCCTACCCTGGCGCGGCAATAATCGACGGGTGCGCCTGGTGATCTATCGCTGGATTGAGTCTGGCGCCGAGGAGATGGGACTCAGTCCAGTGCAATCCCTGCAGGAGGCTTGCGAACGTATCGTGGCTTCGTTGCAGGCATGCGGGGTGCAATCGACGCGAGTCGATGGCCGAGGTCTGTATGCCTGGTTATTGCCCTGGTTCAATCCGGCACCCAGGCTCACCGACGAAGACCCCGAGGAATTCTACCGCCGCGTGGCCTATCCGGAGTCGGGCGACGGCGAATCGCTGGAACTGCCCTTCGATCATGACTTCGCCGAGCGGCTGTTCTTCAACGAACCGCGCTCGGATGTCCAGCACGGGCTCTGGTTTTTCGATGATCAACCCCATCGGGTCATGGTGGTGGACAAGCTGCGCCGAGCGCCCTTGATTGGTCAACTCACCGGAGAAACCCGCAAAGGTGACGCGGTGAATGCACTGTTCGACCAGTTACCCGAAGGTACAGTCATGAGTCTAACCTTGGTGGTCAAACCGCAGGATGTACTTGAGGAGCAGTTGAACCGCCTGGCGCGCAAAGCCATCGGTGAAAACCTGGCCTCGACCCAGACCCGTCAGGATGTCGAAGAGGCTCGCGCGGTCATCGGCCGCCAGCACAAGCTGTACCGGGGAACCCTGGCCTTCTACGTGCGTGGTCACGATGAACAGCAACTGCACCAGCGCTCGGTCAGTCTGGCCAATGCACTACTGGGTGCGGGCCTGCAGCCGGTACGTGAAGGCGACGAGGTTGCCGCCTGTAACAGTTATCTGCGTTGGTTACCGATGGCCTACAACCCGGCCCGCGACACGCGCAACTGGTACACACGCCTGATGTTCGCCCAGCACCTGGCAAACCTGGCCCCGGTGTGGGGTCGCAGCACCGGCACCGGCCACCCGGGCATCACCCTGTTCAATCGTGGTGGCTCGCCGTTGAGCTTTGATCCGTTGTCTCGACTAGACCGGGCTATGAACGGCCATCTGCTGCTGTTCGGTCCGACCGGCGCCGGTAAGTCGGCCACCCTGGTCACCCTGCTGATGCAGGTCATGGCGGTGTACCGCCCTCGCCTGTTTATCGTGGAGGCCGGCAACTCATTCGGCTTGCAGGGCGACTACTTCGCAACGCAAGGCCTGTCGGTCAATAAGGTCCAATTGAAACCTGGTACCGCGATCAATCTCGCCCCGTTCGCCGATGCCTGGCGCCTGGTCGAGCAGCCGGATCAGGTGGCGAGTCTATCGATCGATGAGTGGGACGATGAGGTGGTAACCAGTCGCGAAGACCAGCGCGATGTTCTCGGCGAACTGGAAATCACCGCCCGCCTGATGATCACCGGCGGCGAAGCCAAGGAAGAAGCGCGCCTGAGTCGAGCCGATCGCAGCTTGATCCGCGAGTGCATCCTAGATGCGGCACAGACCTGTGTCGCAACGGAGCGCCAGGTACTGACCCGCGACGTGCGCGACGCGTTGCTGCGCGTCGCCGCCGACCCGCACTTGCCAGAGAAACGTCGCGAGCGGGCCCAGGAAATGGGCGAGTCCATGGACCTGTTTTGCCAGGGTTTCGAGGGTGAACTGTTCGATCGTGAAGGCACGCCTTGGCCCGAGAGCGATGTGACCATTGTCGACCTGGCCACCTATGCTCGTGAAGGTTACGAAGCCCAGATGTCCATCAGCTACATCAGCCTGATGAACACTGTGAATAACCTTGCCGAGCGCGATCAGTACCTGGGCCGACCAATTATCATGGTTACCGATGAGGGTCATATCATCACCAAAAACCCGCTGTTGGCGCCATTCGTGGTCAAGGGCACGAAGATGTGGCGCAAGCTCGGCGCCTGGTTCTGGCTGGCCACACAGAACCTTGCCGACTTTCCCATTGCTGCGCAGACCATGCTCAACATGATCGAATGGTGGGTTTGTTTAAACATGCCACCAGCTGAAATCGAGGAAATCGCGCGATTCAAGAAGCTCACATCGGCGCAGAAAGCCTTACTGCTCTCCGCCAGTAAAGAATCGGGAAAGTACACTGAGGGTGTCGTGCTATCGAAGAAGCTCGAAACGTTGTTTCGGGCTGTGCCGCCTAGCCTCTATCTCGCCCTGGCCATGACGGAGCCGGAGGAAAAAGCCGAGCGTTGGAAATTTATGCAGGACAACGGTTGCTCGGAGCAGGAAGCTGCCTACTGGGTGGCTGAAAGGATCGATCGAATCAGAGGAATAGAGCCGGTATAGCGATTGCGTCAGACCGGCTCGCCCCCGTTCAGCAAGATGGACGATCAGAAGATCCAGTCGGTTGGGTCAACGCCCTTATAGGAAATAACGTCCTTGTCGAACACCATGCTGACCCTCGCCTTTTCCAGCGCGTCGATGCTGCGACTCTGCCAATCCCCCAGACTGTCCCTCCAAGTAAACCGAAGTTTTGCGTCCGGCACGAACTCCAACCGCCCGACAATTTCCTTGGGCTGTGATGGGTCACTCCCGACACCCAATGCGTCTGCAAGCACTGTCAGCTTCGCCAGCGCGACGACCTCACCTCTATCGGCTACCGAGAAGAACCGGGCAAAGCGCTCTAGGCCCTTGGGATACTGATGCTCATAAACTGCCTGCATGAGCTGTTGATCCCCCAGTAACCGCTCCAGTGGAAAAGACTTGATGATAGCGGTACCCGTGACTTGCGCATAACGAATCGCCAGGTGAGACCTTCCACTGAGCGTATTATCCATTCCCAGCATTAGGCCATCCTCCAGCAGATCGCTAATCAGAGTCGCGACCCTCGCCCGAATAGCCTCCCGATCCACCGGTTCAGTTTCTTCCGGGAGGTAAAAACTCATCATGTCAGGAGAAGGCAGTTGGGTAATCCAGCCTTTGGCTACTGCCAGACGGTAGTCCATCCTTGCATCACGCTGTAGCTCCGGCAGCGACTGAAGGAATGCCGCCAGGTCGGCATTGAACGGATCGGCCGCTGCGATGTGTTCGAGCGCTTCCTCAACCTTGTAACGGGAGGTACTTTGCAAAAGGTTGGTAGCGTATTTTAGTGCGAGTTCACCGAGGGGCGAACCTTTGTCATAGTCCTTGAGGTTGAGATAGGACTGGTAACGAAGGGCCTCGGGTGCCGAGGCGTCCTGTAGGTACCTCGCTTCGACGTCCACCAGATTTTTATTGCGCGAAAGGATCTGCAGTATGTCCAGCTTTCTCCTTGAGTCGAAGTGCGGGTCTTCAATTAGTCCAACAAGATCGCGCCCTAATTCGTTCTCACCGACGATAACGCCCCACTCCCCACCAGCCACTGCCAACAAGCGCAGGGCATCGTAAAAATCTTGGTGATCAGATGATGGCGAGCGAACTATCGCCATCAGACGTTTCTGGTCGCCAACCTTGAAGCGTAGATTGACGATGGGGCTGTGCTGCGACTTCTGCCTAGCGAGCTGGATCATGTAGGAGTCAAGCAAGGCACGGGTCCGGTAAGCATCAAAGGTCCTGCTAGCCGGCGAGTGCTGATCGTCCAGTGACAACCAAGACTCAATCCTCTGTGTCATGAGCGTTTCCAAGGTGGACTTGAGGCTACTGGTGGTCAGCCAGGCGAGCGCGCCACCGATCACCACCACGGCAAGCAGGATCCAGTTAAGAAGGCTAACTGCTCTCGCGACGGGCTCGTTGGCCTTTGCGATCAGATCCGTGCTCAACTCGTACTTGAGTTCTTGGATTTTCTCCTGGCAGTCGCGCTGTATATCCTTCATCGCGTCCAGAGACTTCGAAGAGCTGCGCTCGATTTTCTTTGCCAAGCGCCGCATCTCTTCCATCGCTTGTTCCGGGGTAACAACGTTTTCGTGGTTCATTGAGTCTCTGTTTCAGATGATTTATGGCCTTGGCTGCGGATTCAACGCCATCCGGACACTCAGCCACCAACGTCCGGACACTCGTTTCACGCGCCTTCAGACAGGTAGCCGGAGCGCAGCGACACAGGTTTGCATTGTTAGCTTGAAGTTCCTATTGCCGTCAATTTCGTTGCCCGCCTGCACATCGATTCCCCCCTTCAGTTCGATTCGATAAGCGTTATGCAATAGCCGGTCGAGGATCGCGTCGCCCAATCGGATCGCCGTTCAGCGCATGCTATTTTTTCACTGGCATCTAGCTGGTGACCAGCGAGCGGTTGCCGTAGCGGTCGTCCAGCAGCTCATGCATATCGCGCCGTTGCGCATCGCCATGGGCCAGGCTCAGCTCCTCCATTAGGCGCGGCAGACACAGGTAGCGGACGCGGCCACGGCCACGGCCTATGAGAGTCCCGGTAACCAGAGCGGTCCGAATCACAAAGCTACAGTAGGTGTGGGCATCTGATTAAGCGGGCACAACTGCGGATAGACTCGATGTTGGAGAGGAAGATCGGTTGACAGCACTGGGCGGAGGAACGGGAAGCCTGGCTTCCCGTCTATGGGTCAGATCAAGAAGTGACATTTCCGTTTCCCGGAAGTGAACACGTGACGGAACCGTGCGCCGTAGCGAGCCTGGGTCATTTGGCACTGAAGTCGAAGTTCCACAGGCCGTAGGGACGAGTCAGGATGACATCCACCTCAGTGGCGGTAATGGGGGGTATGTACTGAGTCATGTCAGAGAAGTTCTGCACGATGTACGTCTGACCGACTATCGGTGGTGCCGTCACCATGAAGTAGAAGCACGGCAGGTACTCGAAGCTCACCGTCATCGACGAATCCACGTTGGGCATGGTCACCACCGGGTGTCCGTTGACGTACCAGTTGCAGTCAAACTGCATGTAAGGGTTGATCTTGTTGATCACCCCACACTGCTCTGGTGTCAGTTTCTCCCTCGCCAGCGATATCGGGACCGGCTCCAAATACGGCGACACTCCGCTCGGACTGATCGCCTGCAAGAGCGTACCAGGCGAAATACCCTGACGCCCCGGCACAATCGGGCTATCAGCTTCATCGATTGTAGTCACATTGGTTTCGATGATCGCCTCGTAGCTGAATGACTCGGTGGAGCCAGCCAAACCGGTCAATACCTGCCAAGCGTGAATTCGGTAGTTACGCTGTGGCTGTTGCGGTTTGAGAAAGACCAATACGGTCTTGCCTTCCATGTCATCGACAGCGAAGTTCACGTTAAACACGGTCATGGTCCATCTCCTTTTGCTCCGATCCCTGAAACCGCAAGGTTCTATGAAATGCCGCCGCATCACCCTGGCTAACAACACCAGGTACTCGCGCACAAAGTCATTTAGACACACCTCGAAGCCGCTGCTGAATTCTCAACAAAAATCCGGCTTCAAAAGCATCCTGGCAGTCACCGACAGGAAAGGTCTTGCGTGTTTGCGCCAGCTCCCACCACAGTGGAATCTCACCGGGCGTATCGAGCCAGACCTGGGCGCATTGGACGCCACGTTCGATCATGGGCGCAAATTCGCTGCCCCACGGCGTCAAAAGACTCGGGCAGCCGTCCGCCGCCGGAATTGAAACGTAATTTTCGTCCATAGACACCTTAGCTTTCGATTTAATTATTAATGCTGGGTCTGTTCCAAGCAGCATAGAAACAAAACTGGCACTTCGCTTAAGCATCAAAAAAGAGCCCGACTCAAGCCAATGTAGACTATATCCCGTGGATTGAGAGTCCCTCAAGGCGCAGTTTGCGCGCATGACTCAAGACTTCGAACAGCTCCGTCTGCAACTCGCGGAAAACATCCGCTCGATGCGACGCGTGAAGAACCTTACCCAGGAGCAATTGGCGCTCATGGCCGAGGTGGATCGTACCTATGTGAGTCAAATCGAACGAGGGGTAGGCAACCCGTCGCTATTGGTCCTCTGCAAACTCGCCAACATTTTCGAGATCAAAACGGATCAGTTACTCATCGAGTCTGACGCGCTTGCTCGTACGCTGAGCGCTGAATGACCATCTGCTGATCTAGAAGGTCGCTGTAAACCGACAATCCTGCGTTCGGCTTTCTCACTGACACCCTCCTTTCGATCATTGAACCTGTCCAGGCCATACACCCAGAGCCTGGATCATGTCTGCTGCCTGCCCACACATTTCGCCCCAGAAGTTGCATCCTTTGGTGCTGAGCATTCTGCTGGCATCCGGGCCAAGCGTAGCGTTGGATACCGGCAGCATTGCCGCCTCCGTGCTCACTCCGGACTGTCTCGAATACAAGGCCGTCGGCATCTGCTTCTGGTTGCTCTGCACCCCCTTCGGCTGCACTGTGAAAACCTCAACCAAGGTTCGTCACTTCATTCCTGAGCTGGTGGTCTCGAGCTATGCCACCACCGGTGCCAATCCTTGGACCGAGATGGCCGCACTCTCCTCTCCCATCAGCGGTGCGGAAGGTGGTGGTAACCTGATCACGCCGAACACGCAACGCGACAACCTGCCTCGTTTCAAAAACGTTGATGGCATCGGCCATCCCGGTGGCTGGGCCGCCACGCAACTTGCCTCGCAATCCGGCTACGCCTGCGCCAGCGGTGCCACGGCGTTCATGCCCTACTACCTGAGCACTTGGGACTCACTGGCCTGGCGTCATGGCATCCCGGAAAGCCTCTATCCCGAGTCACTCGTGCCGGGAATCCGTGAAATCGGTCGTCAGCTCGCGGGAAACATGTGGGGTAACGTCTATCCCCGGCAAGGATTTTTGGTGCAACCCGACGACTTCAAAGCCGCTGCAGTGATGGCGCAGCGAGCGGGTGACGTCATTACCCGCAACTGGCAACCGCACGTGTATGTCCCACTCACACCCTTACCACGCGATGGTTACTGGCCGCCTGGCCCAATCGTTGAAAACGACGCTTCAACCCACAAATGGCAACTGCTCTCCCCCCTGGTTCACCCCACATGTGCCATCTTCCCCAGCGATCCGGTGCAGAGCGCGGATGGCGGCTACGCCTGGTCGCTATGGCGTCCCTACAGCTGCTGCAAGCGTGAGGGACAGACCTTCCTGTTCAGCATCGACTTCGAAGGTGGTACGTCATGAGTCGACTTCTCGCAGGATCATGCTTGGGCCCGATGAGCTTGTTGCTCTGCGGGCTGCTCGCCGTGGCCACGCATGCCCACGCCGCCGAGGACGATTACCGTCTAGGCACTCAAGGCGAAGTGCTCGACGACCGGGTGATGTACACCATCGGTGGCGGCTCGGCAGCGGGCTCGCCGAGCTCGCTCTATCGCCCCAACGGGCTCGGTGTCGGCGGCTCATGGCAAGCCAACATGATGTGCGGAAACATGAGCCTCACCAACACCCTGCAAAACCAGTTGAACGGCGTCACCGAAGGGTTCCAGCAGATCATGGGCAGCATTGTGCAGAACGCGACCCAAGCAGTGATGTCGCTGCCGGCGTTGATCATCCAGCGTGCCAACCCGGGTCTCTATGAGTTGTTGAGCAACGGAGTGATGCAGGGGCGTATCGACTTCGACCGTTCCAAGCTGACCTGCCAGGTCATGGCTGAGAAGATGGCGGACAAGGTCGGTCAAGCCGGCTGGGGCGCATTGGCCAAGAACCAGGAAATGCAGGGCAACCTCGAACAAACCGGCGGTGATGCGGTGGCTGCGGTGAAAAATACCGAGGCCCGTAACGGCAACAATGGGGTGTCTTGGGTCGGCGGGCAGAAGGCTGGAGGTAGCGGACAAACACCCATCCGGGCAACCTCCGATGTGGTGCGCGCGGGCTATAACCTGCTGCATAACCGGTCCGTGGATGACAGCGCCTCGATCAGTAGCAGTGATTGCCTGGGCGGCGCTATTTGCCAGGCATGGACCTCACCCCAAGAGGAATCCGAATGGGCTGTTCGAGTGTTGGGCGAGACCGAAGTCGCAACCTGCGACACCTGCGAGACTCTGCGGGCTACCGCTGGCAGCGGACTGACGCCGCTGATCCAGGAGGCGTACAGCGAACGTCTCAAGGCCCTGCAAGGACTCTTGTCCGGCTCATTGTCGCCTACCCCTGACAATCTGGCCAAAGCCTCTAGCCCAATGCTGCCGGTGACCCGGGGCGTGATCGAAGCCTTGCGCGACGATCCCGACCAGGACCTGCTGGTACGCCGCCTGGCCAGCGAGACAGCCTTGTCCAGTGTGCTCGATAAAGCGCTCCTGCTGCTACGCACACTGCTGGCAGGCAGTCACGAACCGAACATCGCTTCCGCCGAACCGGCCCAAACGGCCTTGACGAAAAACATCGACACTCTGGAGCGTGAAATACGCCTGCTGCAGACCGAGCTGCAGATCCGGCAAATGTTGGCTACCAATACCGCCAGCCTGGTACTCGATCGACATGCCGGAGGTGCCGATTCTTCGCGTACCGTCGAACAAGGCGACCCCGAGCCTGGCCGACTCAATGATGCTGACGCCAGGAACAAGTGAGCCATGAAACGCTCAGCGCTATTCACTTTGCTTTCGAGTCTGGGGATTGCCGCGGTGATGATCCTGACCGTCGCGTTGGTCGCATGGATCAGCAGTACTCTTTTAGGTAGCTTCGACGTCTGGCAACAGGCCTTCGAATCCGCACGACCATACCTGCGGTGGTGGCGCGCCCTGCTTTACGGCGCTCTCTTTGCGGTCTGGTGGGACCTGCTTCGGCGCCACCGACATCGACCACAGGATCGACTGCGCGTAAAGCGCATCGGGGTATTAGGGCTTGTGCTCTTGAGCGTCGTCGAGCTCACCCGATTGTGAGGTCACCATCATGCTCATGAGCACCAACAGCTACTTGGAGTTTTACCTCTCCCTGCTGGCCTGGATCATCAACAACGGTATCTGGAACGTCCTGTCCGACACTGGACTGTTCGCCGCGCCCTTCGGCGCGATCATCTTGCAAGAATGGTTGTCTGCCCGCCAGCAAGGCGCGGATGAAGGCAACAAGGGATTGCTCTCGGTGCCTCGAATCGAAAACCGGCTTTGGTTGGCTTACATCGTCGTATTGTTCGGCTGCGCGCCGGTCTTTCCGCTAAACCTCTCTTCAATGGCGTTCGATGACGTAGCGAGCCAACGATGCGGTGTCAGTGTGGCCAAGCCAGATGAAACCGCCTGGGGGATCACTTTTAACACTATCGGCGAACGCTCTGCCAACGTGCCGATCTGGTGGTTTCTGGTTCACGCCTTGAGCAAAGGAGTGTCCGCCGCGGCCACCGCCTCCATCCCCTGCGCACCGGATATCCGGCAGATGCGCATGGAGATCGACAGTTCGCGCATCGATAATCAGGTTTTGCTACAGGAAATCGCCGACTTCACTCGCGACTGCTACGGCTATTCCCGCTCTCGGCTGTTCACCAATCGTCCGCAGCTGGACAAGGCACAAAGTCATGATGCGTCCTGGATCGGCTCAAGCTATTTTCTCGACACTCCGGGCTACTACGACACCGATCGCTCACGGACACCGCGAGTCAGCTGGCCCTATGATGAAACCCGCGATGTTTCATTGCCACGGCTGGAGAATGGCGCAGGCTACCCCACTTGCAAACAGTGGTGGAGTGATAGCGGTATCGGGTTGCGAGCGCGCTTGATCGAGCAAGTCGATCCTTCGCTGCTGACCCAGCTGAAAGGCTGGTTGACTGGCCGCTCAAGCAACGAGATCGAAGATGCTACCTTGCGCGAACTGGTCAGCCCGCGCCAACAATCGATGTCCATGTCGCCCGGACAGGTGTACCAGGACTATGGCTCCAGTGCTCGCGGTGGGTCGATCAATCAGGGGCTCAATAACCTGGCGACCAACACTGGGCTGGCCCTCGGCTCCTTTAGCAACTTCCCGGCGATGAATGCGCTACGCGCCGCCCTGCCCATGGTGCAGGCTTTCCTGATCATGGGCGTCATCATCAGCTTGCCGCTAATCCTGCTGGTCAGTACCTACCAGCTAAAGACTGTCATGACGGTGACGTTCGCACTGTTTACGTTGCACATGCTGACCTTCTGGTGGGAATTGGCCCGCTGGGTCGACTCCAGCATGCTCGATACCTTGTACAACCAGGTGTCAGCGTCCAATCAGGTGCTGTTATCCCTCCCCACATCCGGCTTTATGGACGGAACCGTCACGGCGCAGGTGATTGAGTATGTGATGGGGGCGATGTTCATCGTACTGCCTATGCTGTTCCTTGGAGCTATGAGCTGGACAGGATATGCAGTAGGAAACGGGATTCAAGGCATGTTGGCGAACGGCAGCAAAGCAGCAAGTGATTCAGCAAGCAAAGGTACGGATCAAATAGTGGGGGCGGCTAGCCGCTCAATTAGATGATTTGCTGTCGCCGATGTAATGCCCGTTGTCGTCGAAGTCACCGATGTAGAGGTCGGCACCAAGGTAGTCTGGCCCGGGTGCCGCCTCTTTAATATCCGCGTCAATGGCAGCTTTGGACACCAGAAGCCCAATTACAGCAATCATCGTCACCACAGAAGCGACCAGCCAGAAACCGATAAAGAGCAATCCAAGAACGAATGCCAGCTTCGTAATCAGAAAGCTCCCGCGAACCAATAGCCCACCGGCAGGCATACCCACCGCCACCGCACGCTTGGCTACACGAGATTCAAATCCTTTCAACCTGCGATAACCACGTTTGGCCGACATACCGCATGCATATGCCCAGCGGTGTGCACGGGAAATTTGAACTGGCTGCTGAGCCGGCATGATTGCGCCCTCTTCTGAGCGTATTCCAGTGGAAATCGAGAGTACAGCCTACTACTGAAAACCGCCCACGCTTAACCGTTTATCAGCTTGCTCGGTCTAAAACTCTTCACTGGAAGACAGAAGACCCACCTCGCGCAACAGCGCCTCTATAGCCGTTGACCCATCCAAATCATCCAGCTACATAGAGAATACGGACCGCTGTTATCGACAGCTCCTTCCCAGGTAGCCAGAGCCTTCAAAGCTACGTCACTCCGGTGATGGTTCCCCCAAGTGCGATTAGCGTTCGGTAGCTCGCACGATCATCGTTTTATACGGTGATGAACGCCTACTGCCCTTCTGAGCGCTTTTCGAGCTCTGCTCGCCCCAAAACCTTTTGTTTTTTCTTCAACCCACCGCGGGAAATTCTTTCCCGCACGGGACAGGTTTCTTCGCGCCTTCAACGGAGGTACACCATGTCCGATTTACTCACATCAGAAACGCTGAACACGCTGCGCTTGCCCGTTGTGTTTACTCCAGACGCGTGGCAACACGCAGTATTGCTCGACGACTCAAATCATCCTGAAAAGCTGCAGCTCGATAGGCTGAGCAACGTGGTACGGGCAGCCTTCAAAGCTCACCTGGCCGATCCAAACGCACCCTACGTGGTGTTCGAGGTCGCCAAGTTAGCCTCAGCGAGTGATGCAGATCATGACCCATTGCTGCGACTGAGCCTCAGTCTGCTTCAGGCATTAGACCAACCTGACGTCCTGCTGATAGCGCTTGCGCAAGAGCAGCCACGCTGAGCGCAAACGGCCATACCCACCTACTGATACAACTCAGGCTGTGCGCAGTCCTGCACCAATCCAACCAAAACCCACCGGGGAACCCTCCCCCGACGGGCAAGGCGTTCCTCCGTTTTTTTGAGGAAAATGCCATGCGCAATATTTACCAAGACGTGACTGACAAAATCGTTGCCGCGTTAGACCAAGGCGTAGCCCCCTGGATCAAACCCTGGTCCTCAAGTGGCTCAGCCGACGTCAGTCATCACCAACCCTACCCTATCAACGCCATCACACAGCGCCCCTATTCGGGCATCAATTTGCCGTTGCTCTGGGCCGAGGCCAGATTGCAGAGGTTCACTCAAGATCGCTGGCTGACCTTCAACCAAGCCAAAAAAGCTGGCGGGCACATCCGTAAGGGTGAGCACAGCACCCTGGCAGTGCTCTACAAGCCGATGGAGCGCGAGGAACAGACCGAGTCAGGTCAACCCGTACTTGATGAGAACGGTCAGCCCAAGGTCGCTCATTTCGGGATTCTCAAGACGCATTTTCTGTTCAACATCGAGCAAACGGAGGGGCTCGAAACGCTCAACGAAACCTTGCACGAGACGGAACCGAGCGATCCCTTCTTCCCCAACAGCGCTGCGGAAGATCTGTTGTTAAGTTCGGGCGCAAACATCATTCATCGAACTGCCGACGAAGCCTTTTACCACCCGATCAGGGATCTCATCCAACTGCCAACAAAAGCGCAATTTCACGATCAAGGTGGGTACTACGCCACCGCACTTCACGAGCTGACGCACTGGACCGGACACCACTCTCGGTTGCAGCGTGAAGGCGTGACCACACCTTGCCCATTCGGCTCGCCAGGTTATGCATTTGAAGAGTTGATCGCCGAAATGGGTGCCGCTTTTTTATGTGCATATGCCGGTATACAGGGAGAGCTTCGGCACGAGGGCTACATCGACTCCTGGCTCGGCCTGCTCAAGGCTGATAACCGCGCGATTTTCCGAGCCAGTGGTCAGGCCCGATGCGCCTCGGAGTATGTGCTTAACCTGGAACAGCAACGGAAGCAGTCGGGAATGGATGGCTCGCGATGCCTGAACGATGGCGCCTGATCGCCACCTCACTACTGCAAGCGCTTAATAGGGTCCAACACGAGCTGGACCCTTTTTTATACTCAGAAAATCCCCACACTGCGGAGCTCTGACGCAAAGAACATGAGGTAATCCCGTAACTGCAGTACGCCGCTACGTATCCAGATTCTCCGCCAGGTAATCCACCAGATCGAGTGGACTTCGACTGTCGATCACCTTGTAGATCAGATCGCGTTTGCTGCGCGGAAGCTTCTTGACCACGCTTTTCGCCGAGGCCCTGACGGCTTCGTCTGTTCCATGGATACGAGCTGCGAGCAGCAGCACGAGCGTGGCGTCAGTGAGGTTCATGGCAAGACCCGATAAAATTCGCACCGCAGTGTACCGACACTTTCCTTTTTCGTACCAGCATGCGCATCCAACAAAACGTCACCAGGACAAATCGATATTCCGATTGCCGCATAAAGGGGTACACGGCAAAAGGACAAGCAAGGGTCGGAAGGGGAATGGGGATTCAAGGGTAAGAGCCCTATCCGAAAAGGCTAAAAGGCCACTGATTCCGCCATTTCCCTGGAGGCCGCGATGCTCAGTCTGTTTCGTCAAAAAAGGCAAAAACCTCCTCCGCCACCCACCGTAAACCTCGCCGAAGGCTACCTGCCCGTCGAATCGCCCCAGAGCTTGTTAGCAGCCGAGCACCGCCGCCAGTTGCTCGATCGCATCTGGCAGTACACCGCCCTCTCCCATCCGCAATTCAGCCAGCTCTATTTAAATCCGATCCATCGATACGCCGAGTTGGTCCAGCAGCTTCCAGCCAGCGAGACGCACCACCATGCTTATCTTGGCGGCATGCTCGACCATGGGTTGGAGCTGGTCGCTTGTAGTTTGAAATTGCGTCAGTCGTATCTGCTTCCCACCGGCGCCGCACCCGAAGACCAAGCCGCTCAGACCGACGCTTGGTCCGCAGGCATCGCCTATGGCGCGTTGCTCCATGACATCGGCAAGATCGCCGTGGACCTGCTGGTCGAACGCCAGAATGGCCGTGTCTGGCATCCTTGGCAGGGGGCCCTGGATCAGCCGTATCGTTTCCGCTACCTCAAGGGGCGCGACTACCACCTGCACGGCGCGGCCGCAGGCTTGCTCTACACCCAGATTCTCGACCGCTCAATCCTCGATTGGCTCAGTGGATTTCCGTCACTGTGGGGCAGTCTGCTGTATGTCCTGGCGGGCCAGTACGAACGTGCTGGCGTGCTCGGCGAATTGGTAATTCAGGCCGATCGCGTTTCTACCGCACAGAACATCGGTGGTAACCCAAGCAAGGCGCTGCAAGCACCGATTCATTCGCTGCAACATCACTTGATCAGCGGACTGCGCCATCTGGTTCAGCACGAACTGAAACTCAACCAGCCAGGTGCCGCGGGATGGCTGACCCGGGATGCCCTGTGGCTGGTCAGCAAGACGGTCACAGATAAGTTGCGAGCTTATCTGCTATCGCAGTCAATTGAAGGCATTCCCTCGTCCAACCTCGCGGTGTTTGACGAGCTACAGTCGCATGGATTGGTTGAGTCCACGCCGGAAGGCAAAGCCATCTGGACCGCGCTTGTGGCACAAGGAAACTGGCAGCAGACCTTTACCTTTTTGCGCCTTCAACCGGCGTTGATTTGGGGGAGCGAAGACCGCCCCGAGGCTTTCAGCGGAACGGTGAGCATTGCAACCCATGACCACTCAACTGATACTGATACCCTGGTACCAACACCAGCGCCCGAGACAGTCCGTGTAGGATCAGACCATAGCCAACCGCAGCCGGAACCCATGGCGCTAGAGGATGCCGATTACCTCGGCTCGCTGCTGGACATGTTCGAGTTGGAAGAACGTGAGGCCACTGCTGCACTGTCCGAAAGTGCTGACAAAACTTCAACGCTTCCATCGGATGACCCAGGCCAGGTATTCCTGAATTGGGTCAAGGAAGGCATCCGGAGTCACAAGCTGATCATCAATGACAGCAAAGCTAAAATTCACACGGTGGGCGGTACAGTGTTCCTGGTCACGCCTGGCCTTTTTCAGCGCTACATTCAAGAGTTTCCGTGCATCTCACTGGGGGCCGATTCTGCAGGTGAGGAATGGCGATGGGTGCAGAAGCAGTTCGAGAAACTGAAGACCCACAAAAAGCGCGACGATGGTTTGAACATCTGGATCTGTCAGGTAGAAGGTCCACGGAAAAAAGGAACCCTCAAAGGCTATTTGCTAGAAAATCCAGCACTCTTGTTCGAAACTGGGCCGGTACCTGCCGACAATCCTTTCCTTAAAGTGGAATAGCATAAACGTCCGTAGCCCCTAAAAGAGCTCAACACGCAAAGTCGACGCTGGAACACCCGCCACTGGACCATACTCTTGCAGCCTCTCAGCTACCTATAATGTTTAATGACGGACTGAACGCAGTAAGTACCCACTTTCGAATCAAGCTGGCATTGATACCATGGCGGGCTCCGCTAGTGCACACAAAGGGGATGGGATGTGCATTGAAACCCGCATTCTGAATTTGTTAGCCACGTGAAACGGCATCAAACCCGGCCACTGCATGAAACCAGGTAAGGAGGACCCAAAAATGAGGAGCTATTTATTATTGTCGCTGCTAGCCGCAATGGCAAACCAGTTCCCCGCAGAGTACTCAGTCTAAATGGCTGAAGCGACTCGGCTGCCGATTCCAGGTCGAATAGAGGTTTTGCCCATCCCAGTAGCTCACCCGCCCCTGATCATCCAATTTCCGTTTTGCGCGGAAGACCGTATCTGCATTTTTGGCAGTCAGTATCTGTTTATCCAACATTGGGATTTCATGCCCCTCAAGTCCATGGGAATCCTGGCTGATAATCCGCCGTGGCAGACTCATGAGGAGAGCCGCGTGTTTGGTCTCCTTAAGCACGAGTGCAAAGCTGTTTCCGATTGTTCGATACCCAGTGTGAGCATGAACGACTAACGCGTGACTTCCATCTTCAATACGACGCAGAATAGATAATAGATGCGCATCCGAAACTAATACGGACTTGTCTTGGACAATGCCCGCCTGCGCTTGCTGACACCACTGAGCAACGTCTGCAGAGGTCTTCAGCTCCAGTATTCCTGATGATCGATGTGCAAAGTTCTGCGCTCCCTGTAAATAACGGGAGGTGGTGACAAATATGCCCAAGTCAGCGCCATCGTTTGCTACCGCCCCACGCAATGCTTGCACAGCCTCAAGGCCTATGGGCCGGTTAGGGGCATATCGCTTAGCTTGGACATAAGCCAAGGTATCCCCCAACGGACTCCGCTGAAGTAGTTTGACGTCAACCCCTCCATCTCCAACTCCCGGCCCCAACTCTGATTCATATCCCAAGCTCTGGAATACGCGGTAAAGCAATATTTCGAATTCGCGGTGATGCAGATTGTAAAGCCGCTCAGGGCGAGCCTGAAAATACTGATAGAGCTCAGCGTAGATATCGCCGAAATCTTCGATGATCAGACTGCAGACCCATTTCCAGTGAAAGAATTGGTCGTAGGCTTCTTGGAGTGCTTCGGTTGTGGCGTAAAAGTAGTAGGAGCAGCCGTCGTAGTTGTCATACCAGAAACCATGCGAGTCAGCAATTTCATCAAGCTCCGCTCGAAGCTTCGGATCTAGATCCTCATCAAGCATGCGTGCAAGCTCTCCACTGCTGTAGAGAATGAAAGCCACCGCCCCTTCGCCAGGCTCTGCTTGTACGCGCTTGGCATAGGAGGTAAACCCGCTATCATGCCAAAGATCGTTGGTGACAGCCCAGGCTTGTAAGTCCTTTTGGGCAGCTACGATTTTCCGCTCAAGGTCACGATCCGTGTATGCGCTCAATCGCCCACCCTCTTGTACATATTTCACCTTGGCCGATGTCATCAAAATACTCTTTCCGGCACTATCCATCGTGCATCGACAAGTTCATTTTTCCACTCCATCAGCCGCAACATGGTAGGGGCGGCCATTCAGGACTAATGGTCACCATCTCCAAGCACTTCAAGTGAGGCTAGCAACTTCTCAAGCTCTGGCAAATTCGCCGCCTTCAAAATATCGTACTCCCCTCGGCTGCTCAGCATGTAGACATCACGAGCCCTCTTGATTCTTTCCAACTGCGGCACAATTTGCCCAGATGTCATTCTAAGGAAATCATTGATGTCAGCCCGTGTTTGCGGAATCTTGTACCCCTTGGATGCACTGGTGATGATCACATTGGAATCGCGAAGTTTGGCAATCCCGCTTGACTTGATTTTCTGGTCGCTGAGATCGCCGAATCCACGATCAGCCAAATGACTTTTTATGTCACCCATCGTCACGTAATCCCTACTGACAAACTCGCTTTGAAACCGAAGGTAGTCAAGGATACAGCACTGTAAGCGTTCGTCTTCGTCAGGATGCTTGCCAACCTTAGCGATGAACTGATCTGCCTGTTTAAGTGCCTCCTGATGCACTCGATAATCTGCGTACTGAGAATCGTCGGCAGGAGCAGCAAGCAGCGATTGATATTTCGGAGGCCACTCAACGAGACCTAGCGTCAGATCACGCAATATTCTTTTATAGGCTTTAACGACTTCCTCGCCAGCCTTTCCCTCATAGATTTGGGCGACCGAACCGGCGAAAAAGTCTGCTACCTGTATGAGGACATCGTTTTTGCTGCTCTTGGTCTGAAAGGATTGATCATCGCCGAACAGATCATCGACGTAACGGGCCTGAACATAAGCTTTCAGGCTCTCCTGAAACTCTGCACCACCGTGTTCATCGACGGTCATCTGGAGGTTTGGGCGGTCAATGAAGAGCCGCTCATAGAGCATGCCGTTGATGTGCTTAATAAAGGACTTTTTGAACTGAAGCCCCCCATCTCGGTACACCCTCGACTTGTCGACGACCGTAAAGTAGAGCTTTAGAGGAAGCTCTGCCAGGTCACTCAGAATGCGGACACGCCGCTCTGTATCCTTGACCTTAACTTTGCTGGATTTGATCTCACCCGTCTGGAAATGCCGCACCCGGAGCGCTTCAGCGAGCTCATAAGCTCTTTCCAAGCCGGTTTCAGTAACAAGCACTGAGCACACAACAAAGAATCCGGAGCTGCCTTGCTTCGAGGTTTCTAGATCATGATTTCCGGATTCGTCGACAAATGCATAAGTCCTTTCCAACCCAGATACTCCTTCATGCCTCGGGAGGCTTTGCTTAGCCATTGATGCACTTTAACCCACCTCGACACGAGCAGCGGCACGAATTATCGCCAAGTGCCACCAAGCATAGTTCGCGTAGAAGTCTCACCTGTCCGCCTTCGTCTACGAGTATTCAGACACGCGTGCCAGCGCCTCATTGAGATGAGCTCCGTCACTCGATCCTCCTGCTCAAGCACACAACGATCTTGCTTGACCAAAATCGAGTTGAAGCGAAGTAAAGGCCTGTCCAATTGGAGACGGCATGCGCAGACGTCCTTCATCCCTGCGGAGCCGTCAAGCTCGAGTTGTATTTACGTACAAAAATCACGAAGGGCTGCCGGCCGCGGATCAGCGTTTTGGCCATGCCAATCCGTGGGTCATCGCGTGAAAAAGCTAATGGTTCGCCCACAGTGCCTCAAGATTAACGTCATCGCTCGCAGGCCTGTGCCCTTCAAGCAGAGGATCTATCTTCAGGATCATCGGTAAATCAAAGGCCGTTCCAGTAAGTACACAGCACCCTTTAGCTAGCGTGGGTATCAATGATTTAGACGAAGCGTCCAATGTGCTGATTGTATTATCCAGAAGCATCAAATCGCGTTCGTTCACCAAGCGATGAATGAAGAAATTGTGTATTTGAGAGACGATAGTAGGAGAGATGTCCGCAGGTCGCTGGCTGGAGAGCGTCAGGTACACGCCATATTTTCTTCCTTCCTTGATGATCTCCTCAAACAACTCCAGTCGATAATCCTTCCAGATTTCATGCTCTCGTGTTGATTGCTCGGAGAGGATGTTGTGTGCCTCATCAATGATCAAGTGCAGGGTTTTAGTCGGTGGGCTGTTCAACCCTTCTGCTTCCTTGTGATTCACATAAAAATTCTTTGCAATGAGCATTGGCAGAATTTTTTTCACATCGTTCTTGCATTTTTTCAGTGAAATGACGTGCAGAAGGTAGGGAGGGGGTGGTGCATCGATGATATGCAATACGTTGCGCAATCCCGCCAGAGAAGACCTCGCCCTGGCCAACACGGGTTGGATATGTTCGTATTGTGCATAGCCCATCACCACATCACCGCAGAGCTGTAGATAGCAACGCAAAAGCAGCTCATCGAATTGGTCCAGCGCATCCAGTTTTACATGTGCGGCAAGGAAAGGCTTCAAAAAGGCAGCAAATGCTTTCCCATCAGAATCGTAGTAGTGCCCTTCCAGCGCTCTGAAGTATTTGTTCTGCGCATGGTATTTTACCCCTGCCAAGTGGTGCTGCAATGCCTCAGAGCCTATAATCCGGGCGACCTCGCGTGTTAACTCCAGCGCCTCCGCTTTAGGCTCAGCAGCAGCAAACACTCGCTCAAACGTTTTTTCCAGAAAATGGGAGAGCGGCAGGTCTTTAAACTTTTCCCTCCCCGACAGAACCCGTCGGAGAAACGGTGCCTGAGTGTTGGTGGTTGCCTGAAAAAGCAGGCTGAGGGTTTCCGCATCCCAGAAATGAGCACTTTCCAGCGTGAATTTTTGTGCCCCATTCTTGGAGTCTAAAACCGTAACCTTTTTATCTTGGGTGGCCAGGATCTGGCCTCCAGTGTATTCACCATTAAAATCAATAATGACGAACTGACTCTTCCCTTTTAACCCGGCAAGTTTCTCCCGAAATAAAGTCGTATATAATTTGGCCAGCGTGTTCGACTTCCCACTGCCGGTGTTACCAAAAATGCCCAGATGACTGTTAAATAGCCGTGTCCACGGAAGGCTGATAGGGATATTCTCTTTGAGCATCGCGCCGATGGTAAAGCTGCCCCCATCATTCACACCGTAGATCTTCCCTACCATCTCCTCACTGAGGAGAGAGGCACTATCCCTGATCATCGGCATGTATTTCACGCCTTCATAGAACTTATTGTCAGCCACGTAACCGACGGGCCGAACATCCACCTTCCTGATGTAGGAAGTTTTTTCTGCGGTTTCGTCAAGCTTGCGCTCATCCAGATACTCACCTTCCACTAGGCATACAATATCGATGAACCCGCGTTGAATCAGCAAATGCTCTCTGATTGAAACCCCCCTATACTTTTTACCCTCGTGAAATAGGGTTTCCTGGTTGGAATCCTCAAATATCCTCAGAGTAATCCTGACGCCGCTGACGGCAATAACCTCACCTACCCGGATGACCATCAGTGAGCATCTCCCGGCACGTAGGCCTGCGGGCTGAGCGAAAGCACATGCTTATTAAAATTGGCAAAATTCAAGTCAGCCCCCTCGGGCGGGCCAATGACCTTGACGTTTCTCCACGCGCCAAACTCGTCGCGCATTTTCTGTGCGCCTCGTTGGCTGTATGCGCAGACAAACGTCTGCAGCTTGGCATTCGACAGCGAGCGCTGAACGAGCTTCAAGATGTGCTCATCCGCAAAGGAGAACCCGAATGTAATCAAGATCGAGTTGGGCCGTTCCAGTTCGTAGCTGAGTAGTCTGAGCATTTGATAGTAATGCTCTTCAAAAACCGTCTCGTGAAATTTCCACTTTGTGGGGTTCACGATTGGAAGCTTATTGTACTCGTACCAGAATCTTTCCATCTGATTGTGGGTAAGCTTTACCAACGGAATCTCGTCCGTGACGCCCCCTTCTGTGGTCAGATACTTTGAGAGATCCGAAATTTTGTTTATGACGTGCGGGCTGAGAAGGTTTTTGAAGTCATTCTTGTAACTAACTTCAATCTTGTCCCCGCTCTTTTTCCAGTAGACCGAGCCATGCAGGTGAATAATATTGAGCTGCGGGACGCCGTACGCGGCACGCTCGAAAACACCGGTCTGGCATTGAAAGGTGTTAAAGTTTTTCGCGTGCAAATGCTTCTTGTGAAACCCTGAAGTCCCGTCATTCACGACAAATTCGTGCGTCCCTCTCACCAGCAGGCGATCAGCGGCGTGCGCCAGACAGCCATCATAGTTGGTGGTGAAGATGTTGATCTTGCGATTGACATCCTTTCTTCTGTCCAGAAAACCTAATAGCGTACGCAAAAAAACTTCGTAATTATCAAGATTTTCCAGTCCCTCAGCCGTGGCAATCGCTGATGGAGAAAATGTCTGAACCGGATGAATGCACGTGTTGTAATAGTGCATGAACAGCGCCGCGTTCTTCTCTGGGCGCAGTGCATACTTTGTCGACAGCGTTTCGATCGTCTCCCAGTTGCCAAGCACATCCTTAATCTGCAATCCCAAAGTGGGAAACAAATCCGCCGAAGCACCAGAGCCGATCAGAATATTGACATTTTTGTTGTAGATATCCAGTGCTTCTATGGGCTCAAACATGCAACCTCCTGTCATTCGGCCTTGAGCCTTTTCCTATTCCGCGCCTCCTGTAACCGTTCTGGAGAGGCCTGCCCTGCACGCTACTGTTTTGCCACCATAGTGTCTACTAATGGCCTCATGTCTTTCTCATGGCACTGCCAGCCCGGCAGCAGCGTTCGGAGCAAGCCAGACGCGGCACCGACCTCCTGCTCACCAACGAGGTGCACTTTAACCATCAGCCTTGACGCCTTGTAGCCATTTTATTCTCGGGGAATTACGGGTCATGTCATAGAGCCTGACAGGTCAGTAACAGGTCTTGTTGGCATGAGGTGCGGCAGCCACGCTCAACGCACACGAAAGCGGCCCTGGTGTAAGGACGCGCCGGATTTGGCACTCCTTTGCACGATGTTTGGCACTCGAAAATATCGGCGGAATACTCCTTTTTGCGTTTTCTTTGGCACCGAGACACTCAGGTGTTCCGACGTTTCGCCACTTCAGCAGTTAATGTCGGAACGACCTAGACCAGTATGTGATTCGACGCAGCCGTTTGGCTTGCTGTCTTGCTTCACCATGAGCTCGCTCATGGCCTATAGTCTCGAGCATGACGAATAATCCAACTGAAAAAGCTCTCATGGCGCGCGGCTTCGATAGTGAGACGGCCGCAAGGCTACGGTGCGCAGGTCAGACATTGGCGAAGCTAAAGCTTTCGAGTGAAAATGCGTTGTCAGCGCTTGGACTGAATGCAGAGCAAATCGCAGCTATATACGGCGGAACCCGGCCAGCGATACCTCAGGAGGATCTTGTCAAAGTCTTGTTTGCCAACCGCTGGGTTTGCTGTGTCTGCCGTGATCCTCAAAGGCCAATTATTGTGCACCATATTAACGAGTGGTCTACCAGTCGTGATCACTCAACGCCGAATCTAGCGGTACTGTGCACTATCCATCATGGAGAGGCGCATACGAATCGGCAGCTTGAACAGAATCTGACGTCATCACGTATTTCAAGCCTCAAGGCTCAATGGGAACAGCAGGTTGTACGAGATGATGCCCTGGCTATTCAGCAAGGAAGTCAGCTTCAGCTTGATAACTGGCTTTACTTTAATCATCTGCGTCTGTTCGAGTTGGCGCAGGGGTTGGGAGTAGACCCCACTGCTGTATCGGGCTTTCAGCAGGCAATCACGGCGGGGGTCTGTGACCAAGCAGGGGCGGTCGTGAAGAGGGTGACAGCTGGCAGCTTTATGTACGCGGACTCAGATCGAATACAGCTTTACTATTATGTTACTGCGCTGTTTGCGGCCGTAATGCAGGACGTCGTTCTCAGGAACATCTCAGACCACCTCGACCGAAGCGTGCTGGGATGCACGATTGCGCCCGGCGACATCATATTTGTTCAAGGTGCTCACTCATTCTCAGATGAGTTGCCAGCACCAGTGGGCATCGCTCTACGCAGAGGTACGCGAACAGCAAATCACGTAATTATTAGCTTCGTATTTGACTCGGCCGAAGCTACCTCAGTGTCCGCTTGGAGTCTTTGGCTAACAGGTCGACAGTCGGTTGGTAGCCTTATTCAAGTCAAGCAGATCCGGCGTATGGATGGTGGATTGCATATTGCTGGGACGGTGTTGGCAATTAGAAACGACTCTTCCGACTTGAAGGGACGGACGTACGAGCAAAGCCTTCACGATTCCGGGCTACCTCACCAAAGAGATGATGATTCTGACATCGATATGAGCCAATTCGATGCTGTATTTTGACTTGGTCGAGGGCTGCCCGGCTTGACGCTTCAAACTCACCTTTGTACCTGGTAAGTGCTCGGTGCACCGACACACACCAAGCTCCTTGACAGGCATGGAGGTTGTAGCGGCAACTGCTCAGTCAATAGGAATGACTAGGGTAATCCCGTTTCTTCCCGCCGACTCCTTCACCAGTGCCAAAGCTGTCACCTCCTCACACCTGGGCTTGCGCGTAGCGCGCCATTCCTGGAGTTCAATGTCTTAGCCCAATCTTTTCAGATTGGGCTAAGACATTGAAAAATATGGTCGGGACGGAGTGATTCGAACACTCTCCTTTAGCACCCCATACATGGGGTAGCTGGATATTCCAAGTTTGTCCGCCAGCCGTGCCTGCCGAACGAATAAAAAACCCGGCACGAGGCCGGGTGGTTACCCGCCATCCCCAAGGCGCAGCCCCCAAATGAGAGGGATGGAGAGCTGACAAGAGAGGGAGGGAGCGAGATATTGCCAAAGGGTGTCTTCCTGCGCAATAGAAGCCTCTTGCCGAACATCTCCGCCGCACCTCAGGCAACTCGTGAAGTCCACGAATTTAGGGCAGCCCGAGCTAGATGGACCCAAGCAAGCAGCGACATCCGTTATCACAGCACGAAGACAGCACCTCAGCTTGAACCCAGCGCACTGCAAACGATTTGTGCGGTCCCGTCGAAATTTTCCATATTGAGCATATCGATTGGCGCGCGACCTTTTAATCGCTCATGAGGCTTACAAAGGGCGCCATAAAGCCTCCATGCATCGACATCCGGAAACCGCGCTAACGCAGCAAGTACCAACTTGTGCCGCAGTGGATCAAGCTGCCAATCAGGAATGCGCTGACCGCGATTCCCAAGGCTCAGGGACAACAGGCGCCGAGCTTTGATATCGCGGTTGATCTGATCTCGGGATTTGCCTGCCAGTTTGGCGAAGACAAGCAGCGGCAAATTATTCGAAGCTTCATAGGTGGCTAGCATCTCGGCGCGCTGACGTTGTATCTCAGATACTTGGGGTTCGCGCAGCTGTTCAGTCTGCGTTGAAGCAGGTAGGACAGGTGAATACTGATCCGCGTTAAGGACCGGTTCGTTGCTGACGGACTTTTTAGAGGCTGAGACCGTCGTCGCTGGGAAGCCGCTGCTGTACAGAACGGCGTTTGTGTTCGCGCTTTCCAACGAAGGTAACGAAGCTGCGCCCTCTAAACGAATAGTAAGCGGAGAGCTTGCCGCTTTCAGCTGGCCCTGCCCCCACAGATCCAGGCGGTTCGCCCAATCCTGCATCATCGTCCGGCGCTGCTCGACGTATTCCGCGTGATTGTAGGCCGCGCTCACCTTATCCGGATCAGCATGAGAAAGCTGAGCATCCACCCATACCTTCGGGTATCCGATCTCGTTCAGCGCCGTCGAGATCGTCGCCCTCATCCCATGACCAGTGAGTTGATCGGCATACCCCATCCGACGCAACGCGCCATTCAGCGTGTTCTCACTGATACGCTTGCTCAGATCGCTTCGATGCGCAAACAAGTAGCGTTGTGCGGGGACAACCTGTTCCAGCAAGTGACGCACAATCTCCAGAGCCTGAACCGACAACGGCACGATATAAGGCGGTACATTTTGGGTCTGCTTACCTGGCTTTCGCATGGCTAGCTGGAGCTGTTTCACCACCTCCGCGGGTATCACCCACAACCGCTTCTCCAGATCGAACTGGTCGGGTGTTGCCAACCGCAATTCGCCCGTGCGGACACCGGTCAGCAGCAACAACCGAAGGCCAAGCCGAGTTTGGTTGGCGCCACCGTAGCTTCGAAGAGCAGCCATCAATGCCGGGAGCTCGTCCATACGAAGAAATGGATTATGCGTAACAGGAGGTTTGGGGAGTGCAACCACATCGAGGTCTGAAGCTGGGTTGTGTTCCAGCCCCTCGATCTTCACCAGCGCATAGCGGAACAATTGGTTGAACCAAGTCCGGCATTTTTCGGCGGTCGTTAAGGCCTTGCGCTGTTCGATCCTGCTCAGTAAATCCAGCAGATCGTGACGATTGATATCGTAGATGGACCGCCCACCCAGTAGGGGTAGGACGTCTTTACTGAAGACTCTCAAGATCTGCGAGAGCGTGCTCTGGCGCCCTTCCTTCAAGCTGAGCCTGCGGAACTCTACCCACTGATTGAACACGGCCTCGAAGGTATGCTCCTTCGCAGTATGAACAGCAAGCCGCTGTCGTTTACGATGCTCATAAGGGTTGATACCTTGGGCGACCAGGGCGCGCGCATCGTCACGTCGTGTACGCGCTTCTTTGAGGGAGATTTGTGGGTAACAACCCAAGGACATGCGCTTCTGCTTGCCTGCCCAGTAGTAGCGGAAGAGCCAGACTTTTCCGCCTCTGGCCGTCACATTGAGTGTGAGACCATCACTGTCACCGAGGGTGTAGTCGTTACCAGTGATTCGGGCATGCCGAACTGTCATTTCTGAGAGTGCCATCGCGAGCTCCTGAACAGAGTCAGGGCCAGATGCTCATCTCGCTACACAATCTGCTCCAGCATTTAACCGATTCAGTGCTCGTCAGAATCCTGGACTCAATCCTGGACTTAAACGCACCGGATAGTGCTGGATTTCAGTGGTTCCCGCTGGAACGAAAAAAGGGCCTAAAGGCCCTGATTTCAATCACTTACAGAATTCAGTGGAACTCTGTAGCGCAATATTTGGAGCGGGAAACGAGACTCGAACTCGCGACCCCGACCTTGGCAAGGTCGTGCTCTACCAACTGAGCTATTCCCGCGTCTTGGTGTGGCGCATTCTATAGGTTCAGATTACGCCGTCAACCCTTTGATTCAAAAAAGTTTTATTTCGGCTCTACATCCGTCCGCAGATGCGGCCAGGCGGCGCGCAGGTATTGGACCATCGACCACAACGTCAAGCCTGCGGAAATGAGCAGGAGCGCATAGCCCAACAGCACCCAGAAGCTGAAGTCCGACGGGTTGGCCAGCAGGATCACCAGCGCGAGCATCTGCGCCGCGGTTTTCCATTTGCCGAGGTTCGACACGGCGACCTGGGCACGAGCGCCTAGCTCGGCCATCCATTCCCGGAGTGCCGAGACGACGATTTCGCGGCCAATGATCACCGCCGCCGGCAAGGTCAGCCAGAGGTTGCCATGTTCCTGCACCAGCAGCACCAGGGCCACCGCGACCATCAGCTTGTCGGCCACCGGATCGAGAAAAGCGCCGAACGGCGTGCTCTGCTCCAGGCGTCGGGCCAGGTAACCGTCCAGCCAGTCCGTCGCGGCGGCGAAGGCGAAGACCGAGGCCGAGGCCACGTAGCTCCAGTGGTACGGCAAATAGAACAGCAATATGAAGATCGGGATGAGCAGGACGCGTAGAACGGTAATCAGGTTTGGGATATTCATCGGCACAACTGGCTACGAGGTTGACGGGCATTCTACTCGCTATGCAGGTTTGCATAAATCGACTCTGCGAGCTTTTTACTGATACCGGGTGCTTTGGCTATCTCCTCGATGCTGGCACGAGACAGTTCCTGCAATCCACCAAAATGTTTCAACAAGTCGCGACGGCGTGTCGGGCCGACGCCTGCCACACCTTCAAGTGTAGACGTACGGCGCGTCTTGCCACGGCGGGCACGGTGTCCGGTGATGGCGAAACGGTGGGCTTCGTCGCGAATCTGCTGGATCAGGTGCAGCGCTGGCGAATCGCCCTTGAGGGTGAATTCATGAGCGGCATCGTTCAGGTACAAGGTCTCGAAACCGGCCTTGCGCGTCGCGCCCTTGGCCACGCCGAGCAGGATCAGGTCGGGAACCATCAACTCATTGAGCACATCGCGAGCCATGGACAACTGGCCCTTGCCACCGTCCACCAGGAGGATATCCGGCAACTTGCCCTCCCCGTCCTTCAGCTTGCCGAAGCGCCGCATCAACGCCTGATGCATCGCCGCATAGTCATCGCCCGGCGTGACGCCTTCGATGTTGTAACGGCGGTAATCAGACTTGATCGGGCCTTCCGGGCCGAACACCACGCAGGAGGCCACGGTCGCCTCGCCGCTGGAGTGGCTGATGTCGTAGCACTCCAGACGCTGCGGCGGCTCATCCAGGTTGAGGACATCGGCCAGGGCATCGAACCGCGCCGCCACGTGCTGACGATTGGCCAGGCGCGCGCCCAGGGCCTGTTCGGCGTTGGTCACGGCCAGTTGCTGCCAACGGGCACGGGTGCCGCGAACGCGGTGGCTGATGGTCAGTTCACGACCGCGGAGCTTGTCGATGGCTTCGATCAGGGCCGGGAAATCCTCATGAACCACGTTGACGATCAACTCGGCCGGCAAGTCCCGTTCCGGACTGCTGATGTAGTACTGGCCCAGGAACGCCGCCATGACCTCGGCCACGTCTTCCTCGATGCCCACTTGAGGAAAGAAGTTCTTGCTGCCCAAAACCCGACCGCCGCGCACGCTGATCAAGTGCACGCAGGCGCCGCCCGGGTTGATGAACGCGGCGACCACATCGACATCGCCACTGCCGCCTTCCATGCTTTGCTGGTCTTGTACGCGGCGCAGCAGGCCGATCTGGTCGCGCAGCTCGGCGGCCCGTTCGAACTCAAGGTTGACTGCCGCGTCCTCCATGGCTGCCGACAGTTCATCGGTCAGCGCATTGCTGCGGCCCTCCAGGAACATCACCGAGTGACGCACGTCCTCGGCGTAGACCTGGGGCTCGACAAACCCCACGCAAGGCGCCTTGCAGCGCTTGATCTGATACTGCAGGCAGGGCCGGGTGCGGTTCTTGTAGTAGCTGTCTTCACACTGGCGAACGAAGAAGGTCTTCTGCAGCAGGCTGAGGCTTTCACGAATCGCCCCGGCGCTGGGATAAGGGCCGAAATACCTGCCCTTGGCCTTCTTGGCACCCCGATGAATGCTCAGGCGCGGAAACGCCCCGTCGGACAGAAACACGTAGGGGTAGGATTTGTCGTCGCGCAGCAGGATGTTGTACGGCGGGCGCCATTCCTTGATCAGCGTCTGCTCGAGCAGCAGGGCCTCGGTTTCATTGGCGGTGATCGTCGTTTCGATTTGCGCGATGCGCCCCACCAGGGCAGAGGTCTTCGGGGCCAGGCCGGTCTTGCGAAAGTAGCTGGCCAGGCGTTTCTTGAGGTTCTTGGCCTTGCCGACATACAGCAGGCGCGCCTCGCTGTCGAACATGCGGTACACGCCAGGGCGACCGCTGCAGGTGGAGAGGAACGCGCTGGGATCAAACAATTCAGTCATTTTCAGGCGCTGGCATCGACCATGCCGTGGCGCACCGCCAACAGTGTCAATTCGACGTCACTGCTGATCGAAAGCTTCTCGAAGATACGGTAACGGTAGGTGTTGACGGTCTTGGGGGACAGGCACAGCTTGTCGGAGATGATCTGTACCTTCTGGCAACCGACAATCATCAGGGCAATCTGGATTTCCCGTTCCGACAGCGCATCGAAAGGCGAATCGTTGGTCGGTTGGAACGATTTGATAGCCAACTGCTGGGCGATCTGCGGGCTGATGTAGCGTTGCCCGGCAAAAACCAGACGAATGGCCTGGACCATTTCGTTCAAGCCAGCGCCCTTGGTGAGGTAGCCCGCCGCGCCCGCTTGCAGCAGCCGGGTGGGGAATGGGTCCTCTTCGCAGACGGTCACCGCGACCACCTTGATGTCCGGGTGACTGCGCAGCAGCTTGCGCGTGGCTTCAAGGCCGCCGATGCCAGGCATCTTGACGTCCATCAACACCACGTCGGGTTTCAATTCACGCGCCTTGATCAGGGATTCCTCCCCGGATTCAGCCTGACCAACTACCTGCAGGCCGTCGATGTCAGCCAGCATTCGTGTAATGCCCGTACGGACGAGATCATGGTCATCGACCACTAACACCCTAATCAAGCAGACACCTCACGATTTGGTCTTATTTGGGTTGCACAACACCTTAGCAAAAAGCATCCCGCAGACCTAGCGCAAAGGGACAGATAAAAGTTACAACGCATCTTTATCGGCACGACATCCGAGGCGTCAAGCACCGGCGTCTCGCTGCATCCTCAGGAAACACTCGTCCTCGCCCACGACACGCAGGCCCATGCGTTCGTACAACGCCCTGGCGGGATTGTCCTTGAACACCGTCAAGCGCAGCGCCGGGCGCCGTTCCAACTTCACCAAGTCCCAAACCTGTCCGATCGTCCAGGTACCGGCGCCCTGCCCGCGGAACGCCTCGTTTACCTGCAGCTCACGGATATACAGCGCCCGGGCATCACGACTGAGGCTGACAAAGCCCAGTGCCTGGCCTTCACGACTGATTATCCAGTTCTGGCGAATGATCCAGGCCAGGTCGAACGCTTCGTCCTGCCAGAGCAAATCATGCCTGAGGTAATAAGGAAGCATGTTGTCGCAGGTCAGCTGCCGGGCGAAGTCAATGTCCCCATTCGTTGCAGCACGCCACTCGAAGCTCATGAAGACCTCATTGAAGCGCTGTCACCGGCACGACTTGCCCGGCCCAGCCGTTGACGTCGCGGCGGGCAATCACCAACGACTCGCCCGTACCCGGCGCCGCCGCGAGCAACGAACCGTCCGGGCCCCAGATGGCACTGCGGCCAGCCGACTCCCAGCCTCCGGTGACGCCGCCATGGTTAGCCATCAGCACGGTCATGGCATGCTCCCGGGCATAGCCTTGCAGCAACGTCGTATCGGGCACGTAGCCACCCTCGGTGATCAACACCCCTGCTGCATAGAGCGTAGCGCCCTGCCCGGCTGCCGCAGCCGCATGACTGGCGTGGGAAAAATCGGCACACACCGCCAGCGCGATGCGATCCTGCCCCATTGTCAGCGTCGAGCCACCGTGACCTGGGGCGAAGGCGACTTCTTCCCCCGGGTGCAGATGCTGCTTGCTGTAGACCCCGAGGGAACCGTCGGCACCGAGGACCAACGCGCCGATCAACACCGGAGCGTCAGCCGACAGCCGAATGGGCATGCCCACCACGGCAGTCAGGTCGAGCGTTTGCGCCAGGTCACGCAGCGGTTGCAGTACGGCATCCTCCGGCAGGATCGCCAGCTCCGCCGCCAGGCTGCGTTCGTAGCCGGTGAGCGACAGTTCAGGGAATACCAGCAACTGCACGTTTTGCTCAGCGGCAGCCTGCATGAAACGCTGATGAGACACGAGGTTGGCGCGAAGGTCTCCCGCGACGGAAATCGACTGGGCGGCGGCGAAGACTGGAGCGGTCATGGGTCATCCCTGGAAGGCGGTGCAAACCTGAAGTTTGTCATAAAGCCCAGCGGACTCAAGCCAGGGCGAACAATTGCATGCCCTCGATAGAATTTTCTGATTGAACCGCTGCCCTGCCCTCTAGTAAGCTCAGGGCCATTCATCGGAGACAGACCATGTTCAACGCCCTCTCACCGCTAGACACCGCCAGCGCCCCGCGCTCGGTTGCGGCTGCCCGGGCGAACAGCGTTCACACTCCGGTCAGCTTTTATTTTGGGTATTGGTTTAGCCACTGGCGCGCCTGATACCCAACCGGCGCCCACTTTAAAACGGGTCGCCTTCCAGAGTTTTCCAAACCCCCGGTCGGCCTCCCGACCGGGGGTTTTGTTTTTCCGGCCCCATACATTTGCAGCACCAGACAACTTGAGGATTGAGCCATGAACTACGCCACTTATTACCGTTACGACAGTTTTTCCGCCTGGCGATTTACCAGCCACCGCTCGGGACAGCCTGCCGCCTCCGATCGGTCACCTACCGGTGGCAAGCCTCAATTGCGGGCCCATACGGCCAATTGTCGAACACCCCACTAGGACCGGCGCGGGAACGAACCCGCTGCCCGTCCAGGAAGCCAGATCATGAATTCGTCCGTCTCTGCTTTGCCGCTGTCCACGCTCAACCCTGCCAACGAAGCCCTGACCCTGCGTCTGCCGAGTTCGTTGCAACTCAAGCATCAATTGCCGCTCAGCACCGCGTTGAGCCACCAAGTGAGCGCCCATCGCCAGGC
This sequence comes from Pseudomonas sp. FW305-28, assembly GCF_017351395.1. Taxonomy (NCBI): domain Bacteria; kingdom Pseudomonadati; phylum Pseudomonadota; class Gammaproteobacteria; order Pseudomonadales; family Pseudomonadaceae; genus Pseudomonas; species Pseudomonas sp. FW305-28. The sequence continues at coordinate 12,862 of NZ_JACNDD010000015.1, read as the reverse complement.
CATCCGCGCGATCCTCAACGGCGAAGATGCCCGCCTGCTGGTCATCGTCGGCCCCTGCTCGATCCATGACCCCAAATCCGCCCTCGAATATGCCGCCAACCTGGCTCGCGTAGCCCACGAAGTGAGCGACAGCATGTTCTTGGTCATGCGCGCCTACGTGGAAAAGCCCCGCACGACTGTGGGTTGGAAAGGCCTGGCCTACGATCCCGGCCTGGATGGCAGCGACGACATGGCCGCCGGCCTGACCTTGTCCCGGGAGTTGATGCGCGAAATGCTGCAACTGGGCCTGCCCGTCGCCACCGAACTGCTGCAACCCATGGCCGCCAGTTACTTCGATGACCTGCTCAGTTGGGTCGCCATTGGCGCTCGCACCACCGAATCGCAGATCCACCGGGAGATGGCCAGCGGGCTGGGCATGCCGGTGGGGTTCAAGAACGGCACGGACGGCGGGGTCGGCATTGCCTGCGACGCCATGCGCTCCGCCGCCCACCCCCATCGGCATTTCGGTGTCGATAGCCAGGGCCATCCGGCGATCATCCAGACCCCAGGCAACCCCGACACCCACCTGGTGCTGCGCGGCGGCCATCGCGGACCGAACTATGACCGCCAGAGCGTCACGCAGATACACAGCGACCTGACCCGCCTCAAGATACCCGCCCGGATCATGGTGGACTGCAGCCACGCCAACAGCGGCAAGGACCCGCTGCGTCAGCCGCAGGTGTTCGATGACGTGCTGGAACAACGGCTGCAAGGGAACCGCTCCCTGATCGGCATGATGCTCGAAAGCCACCTGTTCGAAGGCTGCCAGCCACTGGGCCCGTCGATGCGCTACGGCGTCTCGGTCACCGATGGCTGCCTGGGCTGGGAGTCCACCGAGCAGCTGTTGCGCGAGGCTCATCGCCGGTTGCAATTGCCCGCCTGAGGTCCCGAACCCACCTGCCCCTGGAACCAGGGGCAAGTGGAGCTCTTTGTGGGAGCGAGCTTGCTCGCGATGGCGTCAGTTCAGCCAGCCTTGGGTTGCCTGACACACTGTCATCGCGAGCAAGCTCACTCCCACCAGGGTTGCCCGGGACTGGCCTCAGCCTGACGCGCTGGAACGCACCCGGACCGTCACCCACTCGGAGCGCTGGCTGACGTCCTCCAGGCGTTCGACCTGATAGAACACGCTCACCGACCTGTCGCGCTGGTCCTGCCAGTAACTTGCGGGAATCACGAACATGAGCGGTTTACCTGCCGTGGCCTCGGTGATTTCGCGCTCAAGCACATAAGCGGAGTTGCCATTGCACTGCAACCAGACCAACTCGCCCGCCTCAAGCCCGGGATCATCGATGACAATCGTCACCCCCTCTTGCAGGTCGTCGACCTCCAGCCAGCCGTCGTTCATCTCCCGAATCTGAAGGGCCTTCAAGGCCAGGCGCTGCAACGGGCCGATGTGCAACGACAAGGGCTCAGCCCGACGCACCGAGTGTCCACGCCTGACGACATAGGTCAGGGCCAGGTCGTGTCCAGAATGGGGCGCGATCAGCGAATGATCGATCCAGAGCGATACCTCACGACCCACCGCATGGGCTTCTATGTCCAGCACATCGCGCCACAGCGCTTTGAAATCCTTGCTGGCAGTCAGGATCAACCGATCGCCGACCGCCATCCTGGCGTAGGGCCGAATGCTCACCCACGTTCCTTCGGACACCCGACTCGGATCGAGGCTGCCCCTCACCGCATCGTTGGCAACGGCTGGCAGCAGTTGCGGCGATGCATCGCCGATCTCCAGTTGCAGGTGTTCCGAAAACAGTGTGGCCGGCAACCGCTTGCCCGTCACCTGATAGGAGATCTCCAGCGAGCCGCCGTCCAACTCGGCGATATGCGGTTCGCGCACGACGAACACGACGTCTCGCCCCACTTGCCGCTCCGTGACGAACCCGGCCACTTCATACCGGTAGGGTTCGCCATCGTTGTTGAGGCCGTGCCAACGCAGCACCACTTCATCCCCGCAGGTCATCATGGGATAAGGCTTGACGGTCACCACGGCGTTGCGCCAGGCGGGGTTGATCACCCCGTCCCTGGCCGCTGCCAGGACCGGTGGCGGCAGCCTTGTTGCTGGGGTTGAACGGGATCGTTGAAGCGATGGATAGGTGATCATGTACAGGCTCCAGTCCTTGGATGAAGGCACCGTTTGAATAACGGCGCCCGGCGGAACCATTAAAACCCGCTCGCACCAACCCCGCAGCCAGACAACACGACAGCGCGAGTGGTCCTTGGCGCTCAAACCTGTAGCCGCAAACGACAGCGGTTATAGGAGGCCTCCTACATCCTCAAGTACCGCCGGGTTAGCTCCCATTCTTCCCACTTTTTTTATTCCGGTTTCTCTGGATCAGGGCGGTTTCTTCCTACACCGCACACGATGAGCCTGCATTAGAGTGAAGTCGCAAATTAAAGGTGAACCTCTTCGAAAAAGGTACGAACATGCAACGGAATGCAACCACTCAATTTCCCATCCTCTTGGTTCATGGGTTGTTCGGGTTTGACCAGATCGGCGGCTTCGAACTTTTCCATGGCATCAAACAGGCCCTGCGCGCAGGCGGTGCCCGGGTGTTCATCCCGCACTTGTCGGCCACCCACTCCAACGAAGCCAGGGGCGAACAACTGCTGGTTCAGATCGATCGGGTCCTGGCCGGCACCGGCACCACCCGGGTCAATCTGATCGGCCACAGCCAGGGTGCGCTGGCCGCCCGGTATGCCGCCGCGCTGGCACCCGACAGGGTGGCCTCGGTCACCTCGGTCAGCGGCCCCAACCATGGCTCCGAACTGGCCGACTTCCTGCGCAAGGCCCTCACGCCCGGACGGCTGCCAGGGCACGTGGCAAGAGGCGTCGCCACGCTGTTCGCCGATTTCATCTCGCTGCTGGACGGCCAGGCCCAGCTATCGCCGGCCGCTGTCGCCGCGCTGTCGGCGCTGACCACCGAGGGCGTAGGCGCCTTTAATGACAAGTATCCACAGGGCCTGCCGAAGCACTGGGGCGGGAACGGTCCGGACCGGGTCAACGGCGTGCGCTACTACTCATGGAGCGGCACGTTGCCAGAGGCGACGGATAAAGAACGGGAGCCTTCGCAGGCTTTCTGCCGCGCCTTTTCCGAATACTTCATCACCGAAGCCGGGCAGAACGACGGCCTGGTCGGGCGCTTCAGTTCGCACCTGGGCAAGGTCATTCGCTCCGACTACCCCATGGACCACCTGGAGGCGATCAGCCCGGGAGGCGGCAAGGCATGCAAGGGAACGGACCCCACAGAGCTTTACCTGCGCCACGCCGAGCGCCTGCGCAAAGCCGGCCTTTGATCGCCAGGTCCAAGGTTTTGACGCAATTTTGACAACACCCCGTCAGTGAATCCGGTAGGCTCAACACCTTTAAACACATCGAAAGGAATTTGCCCCATGGCCAAAGCCACTGCCCGCCACATCCTGGTTGCCACCGAAGACAAGTGCAACGAACTCAAGGCCCAGATCGAAGCCGGTGCCGACTTCGCCGAAGTGGCCAAGGCCAACTCCTCCTGCCCGTCCAGCCGTCAGGGCGGCGACCTGGGTTCGTTCGGCCCGGGCCAGATGGTCAAGGAATTCGACACCGTGGTGTTCAGCGCACCGATCAATACCGTCCAGGGCCCGGTCAAGACCCAGTTCGGCTACCACCTGCTGGAAGTCACCAGCCGCCAGGACTGATGGCCCCTTGTGGGAGCAAGGCTTGCCCGCGATGAAACGATAACGCGGTTTAGCTGTTGGACCGCGGCGCGGCCATCGCGGGCAAGCCTTGCTCCCACAGACCTTGTTTCCCACAGGTTTTGTGCCCACCTGGCAGGAACAATCCCCTCGCTACAGGGGACTGGCGATTAAGGCGCCGCTCGCGTACAAATCGTGTCATCGATCACCCGGCTCTAAGGCTGACAATGCGACTGGCGTTCCCTTCACTGCTATTGATTGCCGTGGTCCTGCTGACAGGCGCCGCCGGCGTCGATGCAGCACCGCAACATGCCCTGACCGTCTATGGCGAACCCGCCAAATATGCCGAAGGCTTCGGCCACTTCGCCTACGCCAACCCCCAGGCCCCAAAAGGTGGGACCATGCGCCGCTCGGCCGTGGAAATTGGCCACTTCGACCACATCCTGCCCTACATCGACAAAGGCATCGGCGTCAGCCAGATCGATGGGATGCTCTACTCGCCACTGGCCCAGCGCTCGCTGGATGAACCCTATACCGTCTATGGCCTGGTGGCGCAGAAGATGGAGCGTGCCGACGATGGCCTGTCCCTGCGCTTCTACCTCAACCCCAAGGCCCGCTTCGCCGATGGCAAGCCCATCACCGCCCAGGACGTGCGCTACAGCTTCGAGCTGTTGATGACCCAAGGCAGCCTGCGCTATCGCACCCAGTTCGCGGCGGTCAAGGACGTCGTGGTCGAGGACGAGCGCACCGTGCGCTTCGACTTCAAGAACAACGAAAGCCGCACCCTGCCCCTGGACATCGCCACCCTGCCGGTCTTTCCCGAACATTGGTGGAAGACGCGCGACTTCGCCAACGGCGGCGGCTACGAGGCGCCGCTGGGCAGTGGCCCCTACCGGGTGAGCAAAGTCGATTCCGGGCGCAGCATCACGTTCGAGCGCAATGCCGATTGGTGGGGCAAGGATTTGCCGGTCAGTCGCGGGCTCTACAATTTCGACCATTTCAGCATCGAGTATTTTGGCGACACTGACGTCGCCCGCCAGGTGCTGCGCGGCGGCGCCTATGACTACAATCGCGAATTCTCCGCCACCGGCTATTCCATCGGCTACGACGGCCCGGCCCTGCAGAACGGCCGCCTGCAAAAGGCCCACCTGGCCAAAGAGGCGCCCCAGAGCGCCCAGGGCTTTGTCTTCAACCTGCAAAAACCGCAGTTCCAGGACCGCCGCGTGCGCCAGGCCCTGGCCATGCTCTGGGATTTCGAATGGAGCAACCGCCAGATGATGCGCAACGTCTATGTGCGTCAGCAGAGTTACTTCTCCAACACTGACCTCGCCGCCCGAAAACTGCCCGATGCCGGCGAGCTGGCGATTCTGGAGCCGCTGCGCGGGCAGATTCCCGACGAAGTCTTCACCCAGGTCTTCCAGGCCCCGAAAACCGATGGCAGCGGCGTGATCCGTGACAAACAATTGCAAGCCCTGGCCCTGTTGGAACAGGCCGGCTGGAAACCCGACGGCGACCGCCTGGTGAATGCCGAGGGCGAACCGCTGAGCTTTACCTTCCTGAACAGCCAGAACGGTATCGACCGCCTGCTGCTGCCCTACAAACGTACCCTGGCGCAAATCGGCATCGACATGAGCATTCGCCGCATCGACGCCTCCCAGTACGTCAATCGCCTGATGAGTCGCGACTACGACATGATCATCACCGGCTACCCCGTCAGCACCTCGCCGGGCATGGAACTCTACAACTACTTCGGTTCGGCGGCCGCCAACGATCCAGGGGCCAACAACTACATGGCCTTGAAGAACCCGGCGGTGGACGCGCTGATCGACGGCCTGGTCAAGGCCAGCACCCAAGCCGACATGCTGCGCCATGCCCACGCCCTGGACCGGGTGCTGCAATGGAATTACTACTGGATCCCCAACTATTACCCGCCGGGCAGCTCGACCGTGTGGTGGAACCGCTTCGGCATGCCCAAGGTTCAGGCCAGCAATGACGAAGCCATCGAAAGCTGGTGGGAAGTGAGCACCACACCGTTGACCAACGAACAAATGCGCGCCGAACGCATCAGGCGCGGCACACCTGGAGGGCCGCATTGATGTGGGCTTATATCGCGCGGCGCCTGCTGCTGATCATTCCCACACTGGTGATTATCCTGCTGGTGAACTTCGTCATCGTGCAGGCCGCACCCGGCGGGCCGGTGGAACAGGCCATCGCCCACCTGCAAGGCATCGGCGGCAGCAGCGTCGGCGGTTCTGGCAGTGAGATGAGCGGCCATTCCCGCGCCAGTCGCGGCCTGGACCCGCAACTGATCAAGGACATCGAGAAACAATACGGCTTCGATAAACCGGCCCACGAGCGCCTGTGGCTGATGCTCAGCAGCTATGCACGCCTCGACTTCGGCAAGAGCTTCTTCCGCGGCGCCACGGTCACCGACCTGATCCTGGAAAAGATGCCGGTGACCATTTCCCTCGGACTCTGGGCGACCTTGATCACCTACCTGGTGTCGATTCCCCTGGGCATTCGCAAGGCCGTGCGCCACGGCTCGGCATTCGACGTGTGGAGCAGCACCGCGATCATCATTGGCTACGCCATGCCGGCGTTCCTCTTCGCGATGTTCCTGATCGTGGTATTCGCCGGCGGCACCTCGCTGAACTGGTTTCCGGTGCGCGGGCTGGTGTCGGACAACTTCGAGTCGCTGTCGACGCTGGGCAAGATCGCCGATTATTTCTGGCACCTGGTGCTGCCGGTCACCTCGCTGGTGATCGGCGGCTTCGCCACCCTGACGATCCTGACCAAGAACTCGTTCCTCAATGAAATCACCCGCCAGTACGTGGTCACGGCGCGGGCCAAGGGCATGAGCGAACGGCGGGTGCTCTACGGTCACGTGTTCCGCAATGCGATGCTGCTGGTGGTCTCCGGTATTCCCCAGGCGTTCATCAGCGTGTTCTTTGCCGGCTCCTTGCTGATCGAGGTGATCTTTTCCCTCGACGGGCTGGGCCGCATGAGCTACGAGGCCGCGGTGTCCCGGGATTATCCGGTGGTGTTCGGCTCGCTGTTCATCTTCACGCTGTTCGGCCTGCTGATCAAACTCATCGGCGACCTCTGCTACACCCTGGTGGACCCGCGCATCGACTTCGCCGCGAGGAACGCCTGATGTTCAAGCTTTCCCCCTTGGGCCGCCGACGCTTCGAGCGCTTCAGGAAAAACCGCCGGGGCTGGTGGTCGTTGTGGCTGTTCATCGGCCTGTTCATCCTGAGCCTGGGCGGCGAGTTGATCGCCAATGACAAGCCACTGGTGGTGAGCTACCAGGGCTCCCTGTATTTCCCGGTATTCAAGCGCCACACCGAGCAGGAATTTGGCGGGCAACTGCCGTTCCAGGCCGACTACCGCAGCAGCTACGTGCAGAACCTGATCCACAAGGACGGCGGCTGGCTGTGGTTTCCACCGATTCCGTTCAGCGACGACACCCCCAACTACGACCTCAACCAGCCGGCCCCGAGCCCTCCCTCGGCGGTGAACTGGCTGGGCACCGATGACCAGTCCCGGGACGTGCTGGCCCGGGTGATCTTCGGCGCCCGGGTGTCAATCCTGTTCGCCCTGGCCCTGACCGCCATCAGCGCGCTGATCGGCATCGCCGCCGGTGCGTTGCAGGGGTATTACGGCGGCTGGGTGGATCTGCTCGGGCAGCGCCTGCTGGAAGTCTGGTCCGGCCTGCCAGTGCTCTACCTGTTGATCATCCTGTCCGGCTTCGTCGAGCCGAACTTCTGGTGGCTGCTGGGGATCATGGCGCTGTTTTCCTGGCTGGCCCTGGTGGACGTGGTCCGCGCCGAGTTCCTGCGCGGGCGCAACCTGGAGTACGTCAAGGCGGCCAGGGCCCTGGGGCTCAGTGATCGCAAGGTGATCGTGCGGCATATCCTGCCCAACGCTATGAACGCCACCCTGAGCTACCTGCCCTTCATCCTCACCGGGGCAATCTCCACCCTCACCGCCCTGGATTTTCTTGGCTTCGGCATGCCGGCCGGCAGCGCCTCCCTGGGCGAGTTGATCGCCCAGGGCAAACAGAACCTGCAAGCGCCATGGCTGGGGCTGACGGCGTTTTTCACCCTGGCCCTGATTCTTTCCCTGTTGGTGTTTATCGGCGAAGCGTTGCGAGACGCGTTCGACCCACGCTCTTGAAAACAACCATGAAGCGGAACCTTGAGATGAGCGACAACCTGATCGAAATCCGCGACCTGAGCGTGGCCTTCAACGACCAGACGGTGGTGCGCAACCTGTGCCTGGACATCCGCCCCGGCGAGTGCCTGGCATTGGTGGGCGAGTCGGGTTCCGGCAAGTCGGTGACGGCCCATTCGATCCTGCAATTGCTGCCCGAGACCGGCACCCGCACCACCGGCAGCATTCGCTATCGCGGCCAGGAACTGCTGGGCGCCGAGGCCAAGACCCTGCGGGAGTTGCGCGGCAACCGCATCGCCATGATCTTCCAGGAACCGATGACGTCGCTGAACCCGCTGCACAGCGTCGAGAAACAGATCGGTGAAACCCTGATGCTGCACCGGGGCCTGGGCGGCAAGGCGGCGCGCCAGCGCATTCTGGAGCTGCTGGCCCTGGTGGGCATTCAGAAACCCGCCGAGCGGCTCAAGGCCTACCCCCATCAACTGTCCGGGGGCCAGCGGCAACGGGTGATGATCGCCATGGCCCTGGCCTGCGAGCCGGAGCTGTTGATCGCCGACGAACCGACCACCGCCCTGGACGTGACCGTGCAACGCAAGATCCTGCTGTTGCTCAAGTCCTTGCAGCAACGGCTCGGCATGTCCTTGCTGCTGATCAGTCACGACCTCAACCTGGTGCGCAGCATCGCCCAACGGGTGTGTGTGATGAAGGCCGGGGAAATCGTCGAGCAGGCGCCTTGCGAAACCCTGTTCAGCGCACCGAAACATCCCTACAGCTGCGAGCTGCTGCACGCCGAACCGGAAGGCGAAGCCCTGCCCCGGGACGAGCGCGAAGACGTGCTGCAGGTGCGGGACCTGCGCGTCAGCTTTGCCCTGGGCGGCGGGCTGTTCCGGCGCAAGGAATACCTGCGCGCCGTGGACGGTATCAGCCTGAGCATCCAGCGCGGCAAGACCCTGGGCATCGTCGGCGAATCCGGCTCCGGCAAGTCCACCCTCGGCCAGGCGATCCTGCGGCTGATCGAGTCCGAAGGCAGCATCCACTTCCAGGGCCAGGCCCTCGAGCAGTTATCCCACAAGGCATTGCGGCCATGGCGCAGGAAGATGCAGGTGGTGTTCCAGGACCCGTTCGGCAGCCTCAGCCCGCGAATGTCGGTGCAGCAGATCATCAGCGAAGGCCTGGAGGTGCACAGCCCGTCCAGCCCTGAAGAATGCGAAGCCCAGGTGATCCAGGCGCTCAAGGAAGTCGGCCTCGATCCACAGAGCCGCCACCGCTACCCCCATGAGTTTTCCGGCGGCCAGCGCCAACGCATCGCCATCGCCCGGGCCCTGGTACTCAAGCCGGCCCTGATCCTGTTGGACGAACCGACCTCGGCCCTGGACCGTACCGTGCAGAAGCAAGTGGTCGCGCTGCTGCGTCAGCTCCAGGAAAAACACGGCCTGACCTACCTGTTCATCAGCCATGACCTGGCGGTGGTCCGCGCCCTGGCCCACGACATGATCGTGATCAAGGATGGCAAGGTGGTCGAGCAAGGCGCCAGTCACGACGTGTTCGATTCACCCCAGCATCCCTATACCAAAGAGCTGTTGGCGGCGGCACTTCCCAGGTAAAGGCCGCCGCGACTCCAGCGCTCAACTGTCGCGGCGCTGATCCAGCGCTTGGGCAAATTCGCCAATGGCCTCCACGACCTGCTGCGCCCCTCGGTGGATGTCGAGGATAACGGTGCCCGCCTGGTTCGCCAGCTTCACGCCCTGCTCCGCCTTGAGGGTGCTGGACTGCATGCTGGTCACCGCTTGCCTGGCGAGGTCGCGGTTCTTGCCGACGACTTCGGTGATGGCCACCGTGGCCTGGCTCGTGCGCCGTGCCAGGTTGCGCACTTCGTCGGCGACCACGGCGAACCCCCGCCCCTGTTCCCCGGCGCGCGCCGCTTCGATGGCCGCATTGAGCGCGAGCAGGTTGGTCTGCTCGGCGATCCCCCGGATGGCATCGACGATGCTGCCGATTTCCTCGGACTGGGCGCTCAGCGCACTGATTCCCGTGGCCACTCGCTGGAGTTCATCGGCGATGCTTTGCACCACGGTGACCGTTTCCTGGACAACCGCCGTGCCAAGCTGGGTGTGCTCGTCAGTCTGCCGGGATGTCTCGAAGGCCAGCCGCGCCGCGTTGGATTCGCTCTGGCGCTGCTCGACCTCGCGGGTGTGATCGGTGGCGAACTTGACCACCCCATACAATCTTCCCTGGGCGTCGTAGAGCGGGTTGTAGGTTGCCTGCAACCAGACCGTGGCGCCTTGCTTGTCGATCCGCTGGAACAAGCCGGTCATATACTCCCCCCGATTCAATCCAGCCCAGAACCCGCGATACGCGTCACTTTGGACCTCACTGGGCTTGCAGAACAGGCGGTGGTGCTGGCCGCAAACCTCCTCCAGGCGATAGCCCATCACCTTGAGGAAATTCGCATTGGCATTCACCACCTGACCATTGAGGTCGAACTCGATGACCGCCATGGAGCGGTCGATCGCGTGCCTGAAGCTGGACTCGGTCTGGCTCCGGAGGACACGCTCACTGATGTCCCGGGCCACTTCAATGATGCGTTGCAGCTTTCCCTCCTGGTCCAGCACCGGGATGTAACGAGCCTCCACCCACAACCAATGTCCATCCCGGGCCAGGTGCAAGAGCTGTGCATCGACACTCTGGCCTTGCCCCACCTGCTGCCACACAGCGGCATATTCCCGACTGCGCGCGTAGGCAGGCTCGCAGAACATCTGGTGATGCTTGCCCTGAATGTCCTCGAGGGAATAGCCCAGCATCTTCAGGAACAACGCATTGGCGCCGAGCACCTGCCCCGCCGGATCGAGTTCGATAATCGCCATTGCCTGATGGAAAGCGGCTCGCTCGGTCTCGAGAATAGCCCGCCTGGCCTGGATCGGGCGCAAGGTTTCCTGATGCTTGCGGGTGCTGATGAACATGGATACCACTCCGGAAACGTAAGTGCTTGGCCGTAGCCAACTGAAGGCACGTTGCCTTGTTTGCTAGAGAGGAACCATTAAGCCACTATCTCCCCATAAGTTGTACAATTTTATTTATTTGTACAAGAAATAACGAAACCGGAACATTTCACCCAACGGCTCAATGCCAACCGATTTTCCAGCGCTTGTCATCGCGCAACTCTGACCAGTCGAACAGCTCCACCCGCCCGCTGTGCACTGCCTGAAGCTCAACCTTTACAGGCGCTCCCGTCTCGTCAAAGATCAATTCTGTGACCAGAAAATGCTTTTCCCGATTGACTGGCGCGCAGGCCGTCCACTTGGAGAGCTTCAACTTACGGGGATTGAATGTGTTCACGTGTTCTCCACAAAAGGCAGGAAACCGGAGCAGGATCATGTACAAAAATAGCTGACCGTACAAGTTAACCCCGAAAATAGCCGTGGCACTTCGATCCTGGGACTTCCCCCGGCATAATGCGGCTCTTGGCACCCGTCCATGGCTGCCGGCAAATCCCTCCTCTCTGGAAATGCCCGATGAACCCCACCGAAAGCCTCAAGGATTACAAGCGCGTGCGCACGCTGGCGATCCGTTCGTTGTTCGAGATCATCGAGCAGTCCAGCGAAGGCACGGTGATTGTCGACCGTGACGCGAATATCGTCTGGATGAACGAACGCTACGCCCGCCGTTTCGGCCTGAACTCGGCCCAGGAAGCCATTGGCCGGGCGTGCGAGAGCGTGATTCCCAGCAGCCTGTTGCGCGAAGTGGTGCGCACCGGGCGCCCGATCCTGCTGGACATGCAGGACACGCCCAAGGAGCCGCTGGTGGTGATGCGCCTGCCGATCCACGACAGCGCGGGCGCGGTGATCGGTGCCATCGGCTTTGCCTTGTTCGATGAATTGCACAGCCTGTCGCCGATGCTCAAGCGCTACCTGAGCATGCAGGAAGAACTGGCCTCCACCCGCTCATTGCTACGGGCGCGGCAAACCAAGTACAACTTCGCCCATTTCATTGGCACCAGCAGCGCCGGCCTTGAGGTCAAGCGCCGTGCCCGACGCAGCGCCAGCGCCGATTCGCCGGTGCTGCTGCTGGGCGAAACCGGCACCGGCAAGGAACTGCTGGCCCAGGCCATCCACAGCGCTTCGCCGCGGGCGCACAAGGCGTTCGTCAGCATCAACAGCGCGGCGATTCCTGAATCGCTGCTGGAGGCCGAGTTCTTCGGCACCGCCCCCGGGGCCTTTACCGGGGCCGACCGCAAAGGCCGTGCCGGCAAACTGCAGATTGCCCAGGGCGGCACGCTGTTCCTCGACGAGATCGGCGACATGCCGCTGCCGCTGCAAAGCAAACTGCTGCGTGTGCTCCAGGAAAAAGAGTACGAACCGGTGGGCTCCAACGAGGTGTTGCAAAGCGACGTGCGAATCATCGCCGCCACCTCCATGGACCTGGAAGTGGCGATCAAGCGCGGAGAGTTCCGCGCCGACCTGTATTACCGCCTCAACGTATTGCCGATCCAGGTCCCACCGTTGCGCGAACGCCTCGATGACCTGCCAGCCCTGAGCGAGGCGATCCTGGAAGAGTTGCGCAGCCAGCACGAACTGAACCCCGCCGCCCTCGACCTGCTGCGGCAACACGCCTGGCCGGGCAACATCCGCGAGCTGCGCAATGTGCTGGAACGGGCCGCGCTGCTCAGCGATGACCTGATGCTCACGGCGGCGGACATCCGCGCCGCCATCGGGACCTTCATGCCGGTGACGCGCCCGGCGGACGTGAGCTACGAACCCCTGCCCCAGGAAACCTTCAGCCAGGCCCGGGCGCGCTTCGACCGACAATTGATCGAAACCACCCTCGCGCAATGCGGCGGCAAAGTGGTGGAAGCGGCCGAGCGGTTGGGGCTGGGGAGATCGACGTTGTACAAGAAGATGGTGGCGTTGGGGATTGCCGAGTCTCAATAGAGAGACTTCATTCTCAAAATATAGACTGCCGGTTTTGGAGCGCTTTGCGCTCC
>NZ_JACNDD010000149.1:0-15609 GCF_017351395.1 Pseudomonas sp. FW305-28 | reverse complement strand
TCCTCTGACTCCCGCCACCGATAAAACAGGTTTGGTGGTAAGCTCGCGCACCATGAATATCTACAGCTCTCGCCCCGTTGTCCTCTGTCTCTCCGGCCACGATCCCAGTGGGGGCGCCGGTTTGCAGGCAGATATCGAAGCCCTGCTCGCCCAGGGCTGTCATGCCGCCCCGGCCGTTACCGCATTGACCGTGCAAGACACCGTCAACGTCAGCGATTTCCGCGTGCTCGATCGCGAGTGGGTGCTGGCGCAAGCCAATGCCGTGCTCAACGATTCGCCGGTCGCGGCGGTCAAGCTGGGGATGCTCGGCTCACTGGAAATGGTCGACACGGTGGTCGAACTGCTCCAGGCCCACCCGCATCTGCCGATGGTCTGCGACCCGGTGCTGCGCGCCGGCGGTGGCGGGCGCCTGGGCAAGGATGAAGTCGGCTACGCCATGCGCGAACGCCTGCTGCCCCTGGCCATCATCGCCACCCCCAACCTGCCTGAAGCACGCATCCTTGCCGAACTGCCCGAGGGCAGCGCCGACGAGTGCGCGGAAAAACTGCTGCCCTTCGTCAAACACCTGTTGATCACCGGCGGTCACGGCGACGAACATGAAGTCCATAATCGCCTGTATAGCCGCGATGGCCGCCGCGAAACCTTTACCTGCCAGCGCTTGCCCGGCAGCTACCACGGTTCCGGCTGCACCCTGGCCAGCGCCCTGGCCGGTCGGCTGGCCCAGGGCGAACAGCTCGCCAGCGCCGTCAAGACAGCACTGGATTACACCTGGCGCACCTTGCGCGATGCCGAACAACTGGGCAAAGGCCAGTTCGTGCCGCGTCGCCTGCCGCTGGATTTCTGCTCGTAGCACCGGAGGCCTGTGGAATGAAATTACGTGGCCTGTACGCCATCACCGATAGCCAATTGCTGGCCGGCAAGTTCCTCGCTTATGTAGAAGCGGCACTGGAAGGTGGCGTGACCCTGCTGCAATACCGCGACAAAAGCAGTGACGAAGCCCGCCGCCTGCGCGAGGCCGAAGCCCTGCGCAACCTGTGCGAGCGCTACAAGACCCAGCTGATCATCAACGACGACGCCGAACTGGCCGCGCGCCTGGGCGTCGGCGTGCACCTGGGCCAGACCGATGGCCCGCTGGCGCCGGTGCGGGCGCTGCTCGGGCACAAGGCGATCGTCGGCTCCACCTGCCACGCCAGCCTGGCCCTGGCCGAACAGGCCGCCAGCGAAGGCGCCAGTTATGTCGCGTTCGGGCGCTTCTTCAACTCCAACACCAAGCCCGGCGCCCCCAGCGCAAACCTTGAACTGCTCGAACAGGCGCGCATCAAACTGCATATTCCGGTGTGCGCCATCGGCGGCATCACCCTGGAGAACGCCGCCCCGCTGGTGGCCCACGGGGTCGATCTGCTGGCGGTGGTCCACGGCCTGTTCGGCGCCGACAGCAGCGCTGAAGTGACGCGCCGCGCCCGCGCCTTCAACGAGCTGCTGCAGATCAAATAGTCCATTTTTCGTTTTCGAGAGCCCAACCATGTCCCGTTCCGAAACCCTGTTTGCCAACGCCCAGAAACACATCCCCGGCGGCGTGAACTCGCCTGTCCGTGCGTTCAAGAGCGTCGGCGGCACCCCGCTGTTCTTCAAGCACGCCGAAGGCGCGTACGTCACCGACGAAGACGACAAGCGCTATGTGGACTACGTCGGTTCCTGGGGCCCGATGATCCTCGGCCACAGCCATCCGGACGTGCTGGATGCGGTGCGCAAGCAATTGGTCCACGGCCTGTCCTACGGCGCCCCGACCGCGATGGAGACCGAGATGGCCGACCTGGTCTGCTCGATCGTGCCGTCGATGGAAATGGTGCGCATGGTCAGCTCCGGCACCGAGGCGACCATGAGTGCGATCCGCCTGGCGCGGGGCTACACCGGGCGCGACAGCATCATCAAGTTCGAAGGCTGCTACCACGGCCACTCCGACAGCCTGCTGGTCAAGGCCGGTTCCGGCGCACTGACCCAGGGCGTGCCGAGCTCGGCCGGTGTGCCGGCGGCGTTCGCCAAACACACCCTGACCCTGCCGTTCAACGACCTCGAAGAAGTCGAGAAAATGCTCGGCGAAGTCGGCCAGGAAGTGGCGTGCATCATTGTCGAGCCGGTGGCCGGCAACATGAACTGCGTGCCGCCGGCGCCGGGTTTCCTCGAAGGCCTGCGCAGCCTGTGCGACCAGCATGGCGTGGTGTTGATTTTCGATGAAGTGATGACCGGCTTCCGCGTCGCCCTCGGCGGCGCCCAGGCCCATTACGGCGTCACGCCGGACCTGAGCACCTTCGGCAAGATCATCGGCGGCGGCATGCCGGTCGGCTGTTTCGGCGGCAAGCGCGCCATCATGGAATGCATCGCACCGCTGGGCCCGGTCTACCAGGCCGGCACGCTGTCGGGCAACCCGTTGGCCATGGCCGCCGGCCTGACCACCCTGCGCCTGATCAGCCGCCCGGGCTTCCACGCCGAACTGACTGACTACACCACTCGCCTGCTCGACGGCCTGCAGATCCGCGCCGATGCGGCGGGCATCCCCTTCGTGACCACCCAGGCCGGCGGCATGTTTGGCCTGTATTTCAGTGGCGCCGATGACATCATCACCTTCGAAGACGTCATGGCCAGCGATGCCGACCGCTTCAAGCGCTTCTTCCACCTGATGCTCGACGGCGGCGTGTACCTGGCCCCGAGTGCGTTCGAAGCCGGCTTCACCTCCATCGCCCATGGCGAGACCGAGCTGAAGATCACCCTCGATGCAGCCGAGCGGGCCTTCGCGGCACTGAAGTAAGCCTGTGGATAACTGACGCTGGCTGAAGCTGGCGTCAGTGATTGCTGACAACCTCCCGCCCTTTTCCTACGTATTTATGCCCGAAGCTGCTATTAGCATTCCCGTGCAGCAGAAAAACGAGTAAAGACTTTGTAAGGATGGCCCCGCTTATTTCATAATGCGCGCTTATTGGATCCCCCGGAGGGTCCGCGCGCCCCTCAGAGGTAAGTCGATTCCCATGAACCGCACCGGCCGCACCCTTGCCTTGGGCTGCCTGTTGCTCCTTCAGCCGCTGCTGGCAAATGCACAGGCAGGCGGCAACTCGTTGTTGATCCCGGCGCTGGGCCGTTGCACGCTCAATACCCAGCCACAAGATCTCGCACCGGCACTCGACGCCTGTCAAAAAGCGGCGGACGCAGGCGATGCACAAGCGCAATACGAGTTGGGCGAGTTCTACTACGAAGGCAAGGCTGCACCCCGCGACCTCAAGCAAGCCCTCAACTACTTCGAAAAAGCCTCGCTGCAAGGCCATGCCCAGGCGCAATTCAAGCTCGGCGGCATGTTCTTCCATGGCGAAGGCGTTCCAGCCAACAACGTCCAGGCCTACATCGTCTTGAAGATGGCCGCGGTCAACGGCGCCGAAGAAGCCCTGGACACCGCCGACGAAGTCGCCGAGCAGATGCCCCGCGACGAGCTGGAAGTGGCGACCCAGGTGCTGGGCCAGATCTTTCGCAAATACCTGATGGAATTGCAGAACGCCGATGGGCGTACGCCTTTTTCGCCGCTGCCCTGACTATTGCTTCGGCCTTGATGGCCTCATCGCGAGCAAGCTCGCTCCCACATGGGTTCTCTGTGCGCACAAGTTTGCGAGCATCGACGATCCAGTGTGGGAGCGAGCTTGCTCGCGATTGGGAGCACCTCGGTCTTGAGTCTTACTTCTCAGGCATCGGCATCGGAAACGGCATCACGTTGCCAACCGCGCCGCGGGCTTCGCTGATTTTCGGCGTGCCCAGGCGTTCGACTTCGTCGATGCGCACGATCGAATGCATCGGCACGAAACTGCGCACCACGCCTTCGAACTGCGCCTTGAGCTTTTCTTCGCTCGGATCGACGACCACTTGCGTGCGCTCGCCAAAGACGAACTCTTCCACTTCCAGGAAGCCCCACAGATCACTTTGATAGATCTGCTTGGCGTACATTTCGAACACCTGGCCCTGGTTAAGGAAAATCACCTTGTAGATTGGAGCTTCACGTTTGGTCATGGCTGGCGAAACACATCGGCGGGTAAAAATGAGGGCGCGAACTATAGCATAGCCACTGCTCGCACAGCGGTAGGAACCGGGGGACTTGTTCCCTATAATGCGCGGTTCTTTGAATCACGTGATGACTCCGTCCATGGCCAAGAAGCTTTACATCGAAACCCACGGTTGCCAGATGAACGAGTACGACAGCTCGCGCATGGTCGATCTGCTGGGTGAACACCAGGCCCTGGAAGTCACCGCCCGCGCCGAAGACGCGGACGTGATCCTGCTCAATACCTGCTCGATTCGCGAACGCGCCCAGGACCGGGTGTATTCCCAGCTCGGCCGCTGGCGCGAGCTGAAGCTGGCCAACCCGGAAATGGTCATCGCCGTGGGCGGTTGCGTGGCCAGCCAGGAAGGCGCGGCCATTCGTGATCGTGCCCCGTACGTGGACGTGGTCTTCGGCCCGCAGACCTTGCACCGTCTGCCGGAGATGATCGACGCCGCGCGTGCGACCAAGCTGCCGCAAGTGGATGTCTCGTTTCCGGAAATCGAAAAGTTCGACCACCTGCCCGAACCGCGCATCGACGGCCCGAGCGCCTATGTGTCGGTGATGGAAGGCTGCAGCAAGTACTGCACGTTCTGCGTGGTGCCCTATACCCGCGGCGAAGAAGTCAGCCGACCGTTCGACGACGTGATCGCCGAGATCATCCACCTGGCCGAAAACGGCGTGCGCGAAGTGACCCTGCTGGGGCAGAACGTCAACGGCTATCGCGGCCTGACCCATGACGGGCGCCTGGCGGACCTCGCCGAGCTGATCCGCGTGGTGGCGGCGGTGGACGGCATCGACCGCATCCGCTACACCACGTCTCACCCGCTGGAGTTCTCCGACAGCCTGATCCAGGCCCACGCCGAGGTTCCCGAGCTGGTCAAGCACCTGCACTTGCCGGTGCAATCGGGTTCCGACCGGATCCTCGCGGCCATGAAGCGCAACCACACGGCGCTGGAGTACAAATCCAAGCTGCGCAAATTGCGTGCGGCAGTGCCGGGCATCTGCATCAGCTCGGACTTTATCGTCGGTTTCCCCGGTGAAACCGAGAAAGACTTCCAGCAGACCATGAAGCTGATCGAAGACGTGGGCTTCGACTTCTCCTATTCCTTCGTCTACAGCCAGCGCCCTGGAACCCCGGCGGCCGACCTGGCGGACGACACCCCGGAAGAACTGAAAAAAGAACGGCTCAACGCCTTGCAGCATCGCCTCAACCAGCAAGGTTTCGAGATCAGCCGACAAATGGTCGGTTCCGTCCAGCGGATTCTGGTGACCGATTACTCGAAAAAAGACCCCGGCGAGCTGCAAGGACGTACCGAAAACAACCGCATCGTCAATTTCCGTTGCGACACCCCGGCCCTGATCGGCCAGTTCGCCGATGTGCACATCGACGCCGCGCAACCGCACTCCCTGCGGGGCTCGCTGATCCAGTAACCCCACACTTCCTGTGGGAGCGAGCTTGCTCGCGATAGCGGCATGGCAGTCAATTCTCATGTTGAATGTGAGGCCCCCATCGCGAGCAAGCTCGCTCCCACAGTGAATCGTGCCAAGCCTTGTGATCGGATTCGCCTGTTTAAGAGCTTTCGCACCCAGCCTACTGGCGCTATCCTTGGTTTCATCTCAATTGCCCCTGGGCGGCTAAAAACGACCTTGAACGCACCCATCGAACCACATCGCTTTATTCTCGAGCCCTTTGAGGCTCGCCGCTTCGCCAATCTGTGCGGGCAATTCGACGAGCACCTGCGCTTGATCGAACAGCGCCTGGCCATCGAGATCCGCAACCGCGGAAACCAGTTCGAGCTGATCGGCGAACCCAAGCACACCACCTCCGCGGAAAACCTGCTGCGCCGTCTCTACCGGGAAACCAAGGGGAGCGAGCTGTCGCCGGATACGGTCCACCTGTTCCTGCAGGAATCGGCTGTCGAAGAGCTCGACAACCACGCCCCGTCGGAACCTGCCGTGGCCCTGCGCACGAAAAAAGGCATGATTCGCCCGCGCGGCTTGAATCAGCAGCGCTACGTGAAGGAAATCCTGGGCAACGACATCAACTTCGGCATCGGCCCGGCCGGTACCGGCAAGACCTACCTGGCCGTGGCCTGCGCCGTCGATGCGCTGGAGCGCGAACAGGTACGGCGCATCCTGCTGGTGCGACCGGCGGTCGAAGCGGGTGAAAAACTCGGCTTCCTGCCCGGCGACCTGGCCCAGAAGATCGACCCGTACCTGCGCCCGCTCTATGACGCGCTGTATGAAATGCTCGGCTTCGAATACGTCGCCAAGCTGATCGAGCGCCAGGTCATCGAGGTCGCGCCGCTGGCCTACATGCGCGGTCGTACCCTGAACAACAGCTTCATCATCCTCGACGAAAGCCAGAACACCACGGTCGAGCAGATGAAAATGTTCCTGACCCGGATCGGCTTCGGCTCCACCGCCGTCATCACCGGGGACATCACCCAGGTCGACCTGCCCCGTGGCACCAAGTCCGGGCTGAACCATGTGATCCAGGTCCTCAAGGACGTGCCAGGCATCAGCTTCACGCACTTCATGCCCAAGGACGTCGTGCGCCATCCGTTGGTCCAGCGCATTGTCGAAGCCTACGAGCGCTTCGAGAATCGCGAGGCCGACGACACGACCGAAGGCAAAGGCAATCGCCACAATGCTTGAACTCGACCTGCAAGTGGCCTGCGAACACGCCGCCCCCAGCGAAGCCCAGTTCCGCCAATGGTGCGAACTGGCCCTGCGCCAGCGCAGCGCCGACTCGGAGCTGACGATCCGCCTGGTGGACGAGCCCGAAGGCCGCGAGCTGAACCACACTTGGCGGCAGAAGGACTACGCCACCAACGTGCTGTCGTTCCCCGCCGACGTTCCCGACGAGCTGCTCGACATCCCGCTGCTGGGCGACCTGGTGATCTGCGTCCCGGTGGTGGAGCGTGAAGCGGCGGAACAAGACAAGACCCCCGAGGCCCACTGGGCCCATCTGGTGATTCACGGCTGCTTGCATCTACTGGGCTACGACCATATAGAAGATGACGAAGCCGAAGAAATGGAAGCACTGGAACGAACGTTGCTTGCAGAGCTGGGTCATCCCGACCCCTACGCCGGCGACGAACACTGATACATCAACTGTAACGACAAAGGATTCAGAGTAATCGCTATGAGCGAAGATCGATCGAGCAACGGGCAGAAGTCATGGCTGGGCAAGCTCACCCAGGCTTTTGCCCATGAGCCGAAAAACCGCCAGGAGCTGCTGGAGCTGCTGCGCGATGCACACCAGAACAAACTGCTGGACAGCGAAGCGCTGGCCATTGTCGAAGGCGCCATCCAGGTCGCTGACCTGCAAGTGCGGGACATCATGGTCCCGCGCTCGCAAATGGTCAGCATCAAGGCGACCCAGACCCCGCGTGAATTCCTGCCCGCCGTGGTCGACTCCGCTCACTCGCGCTACCCGGTCGTTGGCGAGAGCCATGACGACGTCATGGGCGTACTGCTGGCCAAGGACCTGCTGCCGCTGATCCTTCAGGAGAACGGCGACAGCTTCAACATCAAGGACCTGCTGCGTCCGGCCACCTTCGTGCCCGAGTCCAAGCGCCTGAACGTGCTGCTGCGGGAATTCCGCGCCAACCACAACCACATGGCCATCGTCATCGACGAATACGGCGGCGTGGCCGGCCTGGTCACCATCGAAGACGTCCTTGAGCAGATCGTCGGCGACATCGAGGACGAGCACGATGTCGAGGAAGACAGCTACATCAAGCCGCTGCCCAGCGGTGACTTCCTGATCAAGGCCCTGACGCCGATCGAGAACTTCAACGAATTCTTCGACAGCCAATTCTCCGACGATGAGTTCGACACCGTCGGCGGCCTGGTGATGAGTGCTTTCGGGCACCTGCCCAAGCGCAACGAAACCACGGAAATCGGCTCCTGGCGCTTCCGCATCCTCAATGCCGACAGCCGCCGGATTCACCTGCTGCGCCTGTCACCCATTGGCCGATAACCCCTGCGAGACCCGCTAAGGATATACATGCGCTGGATAACCCGCCCCGGCTGGCCCGGTAACCTGCTGGCCGTGGCGGCCGGTGCGATCACCACCCTGGCCCTGGCGCCGTTCGACCTCTGGCCGCTGGCATTGCTGGCGGTCGGCTTGTTCTATGCCGGGCTGCGCGAGCTTTCGCCACGCCAGGCCCTGGGCCGTGGCTGGTGTTTCGGTTTTGGCCTGTTTGGCGCCGGCACCAGTTGGATCTACGTCAGCATCCATAACTTCGGTGGAGCCTCGGTGCTGCTCGCCGGGCTGTTGATGCTGCTGTTCATCGCCGCCATCGCCTGGTTCTTCGCCCTGCCCGCCTGGCTGTGGGCGCGCTGGCTGCGCCGCAACGAGGCGCCCTTGGCCGATGCCCTGGCATTCGCCGCGCTGTGGTTGGGCCAGGAAGCCTTCCGCGGCTGGTTCCTCACCGGGTTCCCGTGGCTGTATTCCGGTTACAGCCAGCTCGACGGCCCCCTGGCCGGCCTCGCGCCGCTGGGCGGGATGTGGCTGATCTCCTTCACCCTGGCCCTGACCGCCGCGCTGCTGTACAACGCGCCGCGGCTGATCCGCGGTGCCCGCAAAGGTTTTATTGCCGCGGGCGTGCTGCTGTTGATCGGCCCGTGGGTGGCCGGCATGGCACTCAAGGGGCATGCCTGGACCAGCCCCTCGGGCGACCCGCTGAGCGTCGCGGCGATCCAGGGCAACATCGAACAAAGCATGAAGTGGGACCCCGAACAGCTCAACGCGCAGTTGGCGCTGTACCGCGACATGAGCTTCGCCTCCAAGCGCGTCGACCTGCTGATCTGGCCGGAAACCGCGGTGCCGGTGCTCAAGGAGTCCGCCCAGGGCTACCTGGACATGATGGGCAACTTCGCCGCCGAGCGGCAGTCGGCGCTGATTACCGGCGTGCCGATTCGGCAACTGGTGCATCACGAGAAGCGTTACTACAACGGCATCACCGTGACCGGCGAAGGTGACGGCACCTACCTGAAGCAAAAACTCGTGCCGTTTGGCGAATACGTGCCGCTACAGGACATCCTGCGCGGCCTGATCGCCTTCTTCGACCTGCCCATGTCGGACTTCGCCCGGGGCCCGGCCGACCAGCCGTTGCTGCAAGCCAAGGGTTACCAGATCGCCCCGTTCATCTGCTATGAAGTGGTCTACCCGGAGTTCGCCGCCAGCCTCTCGGCGCGTAGCGACCTGCTGCTGACCATCAGCAACGACACCTGGTTCGGCACCTCGATCGGCCCGCTGCAACACCTGCAAATGGCCCAGATGCGCGCCCTGGAAGCCGGCCGCTGGATGATCCGCGCCACCAACAACGGCGTGACCGGCCTGATCAACCCCTTCGGCCAGATCACCGCACAGATCCCGCAATTCGAGCGCGGCATCCTCTACGGCGAAGTGGTGCCGATGCACAACCTGACCCCGTACCTGCAATGGCGCTCGTGGCCGCTGATCATTTTGTGCCTGTTGCTGCTGGGCTGGGCGTTGGTGGCGAGCCGGATGGCCAAGACGGTTTAAAGCCTTCTGGAAGCACTTGTGGCGAGGGAGCTTGCTCCCGCTGGAGTGCGAAGCGCTCCCAGAAATTTTGGGGCCGCTGCGCAGCCCAGCGGGAGCAAGCTCCCTCGCCACAATGGGGACTCCCTCTCTACCTCATCATCTTCAGCGATAGAACAACCAATACCCCACCAACCCCATCGCCTCATTCATCAACTGCCCGGACTGCCAGATCGACTTGAACTCCGGCATCCAGCCACCCAATGGCCGGGCGTTGTCCGGGCCCAGGAAGCCGACAGGCGCCGGCACCACTTCAAATCCTGACCGCTCGAAACTCCAGACCGCACGCGGCATGTGCCAGGCCTGAGTGACCACCACAATGCGCTTTATATTTTCCGGCAGCAGGATCTCGGCACTCATCTGGGCGTTTTCCCAGGTCGTGCGGCTGCGCTCTTCCTGCCAGCGAACGGTGACGCCGAAGTCGTCCCGCAT
The DNA here is from genome assembly GCF_017351395.1 of Pseudomonas sp. FW305-28. NCBI lineage: Bacteria > Pseudomonadati > Pseudomonadota > Gammaproteobacteria > Pseudomonadales > Pseudomonadaceae > Pseudomonas > Pseudomonas sp. FW305-28. The sequence goes on along the minus strand of NZ_JACNDD010000149.1, from coordinate 5,524 downwards.
CGAATCGGCCATCAACTTTGCTTCACTGGGTGGGGTGCCATAGTGCAAGCCGCCGGTCGTCAGCACGGGCAAGCCCGAAGCCTTGGCCAGTCGCGCCGCATAACGCTGGCGTTCGAGGCCGACACCAGTGGGCTGGTCGGAACCCCAGGCCAGGTCGCCGCGCTCGCGACCGGAACCCAGCACCACGATGGCGTCGGCACGCTGGGCCAGGGTCGCCCATTCACTGCGCAACAACGGCGGTTCACGCTCCAGTGCCTTGGCGCTCCACTGCACCACCACCGGCAGGCTCATCAGCCAGAAGCCCCCCAGGCCCACGGCGAAACACAGGCGAGCCAGGCGCGGCCGCGAATGACGCCACCACCAGGCAAGCGCCAACAACAGCAAAAGAATGCCGGGCGGCAATAAAAGTTGTTTGATGAAATAGCGAAACGGCATCGGGCATCTCCATAGATGCCCGAAGCCTAGGTGGGTTGACGCAAAGCGACAACAGATTCGAAAAAACCTTGAATCAAAAAAAGCGAAACGCGTGAATCCGGCGTTACTTGAACTGCAGTGACCGGACCTTTACAGCATCCTTGTCAGGCGTCCGGTCCTTGAGCCATACAACCTTGGCCGAACGGGGCGCCTCGAGACGCTTGAGTACCTGGGCCCCACTGGCGGGGGGTTGATGTCCGGCCTGTTCGAGGTAAGCCTCGACCAGTTCGAACTCTGCGGGGCTCAAGCCACGCAGCTCCAGCTCTACCGGACGCTCATCCCGCAAGCGGCCGGCGGTTCTTGCAGCGTCCAGGGCCACCCCGAGACGATCGATCAGTTTTTCATACAACTCAGGTGTAGCGACTTTTCGTTGTGATTCAACCATCCCTCACCTCATTGAAGATAAGACTCACTCCCCATTGAGAAGCTTAGCTTCGCTGGGCAAACCGGCAGGGCGCCGCGACCAACGGCCCTGAACACGGGTTCGCGCCAGCGATCGTCGATGGCCAGCACGCAATCAGGGTTTCCCTCGGTAGAGCGCGGTCATGTATGCTACGGCGCTTCCTGTAACTCCACTTCCAGCTTGGCTGGGCATCGAAAACGCCGCATTCGGCGTCGTCTGCGTCCAGCATCGCCACGAAGAGGATTGGGCCACCCCATTCAGTACAAAAGTAGCCATGCACGAACACTACCAGCCCCGTGAAATCGAAGCCGCCGCCCAGTCGTTCTGGGACGAGCAAAAGTCCTTTGAAGTCAGTGAACAGCCAGGCAAGGAGACTTACTACTGCCTGTCGATGTTCCCTTACCCCAGCGGCAAGCTACACATGGGGCACGTGCGCAACTACACCATCGGCGACGTGATCTCCCGCTACCAGCGCATGCAAGGCAAGAACGTCCTGCAACCCATGGGTTGGGACGCCTTCGGCATGCCGGCGGAAAACGCCGCGATGAAGAACAACGTGGCCCCCGCCAAGTGGACCTACGAAAACATCGCCTACATGAAGACCCAGCTGCGCAGCCTGGGCCTGGCGGTGGACTGGTCCCGCGAAGTGACCACCTGCAAGCCGGACTACTACCGCTGGGAACAATGGCTGTTCACTCGCCTGTTCGAAAAAGGCGTGATCTACCGCAAGAACGGCACCGTGAACTGGGACCCGGTGGACCAGACCGTACTGGCCAACGAGCAAGTGATCGACGGTCGCGGCTGGCGCTCCGGCGCGCTGATCGAAAAGCGCGAGATCCCGATGTACTACTTCAAGATCACCGCCTATGCGGATGAACTCCTGGAGAGTCTCGACGAGCTGACCGGTTGGCCCGAGCAGGTCAAGACCATGCAGCGCAACTGGATCGGCAAGTCCCGGGGCATGGAAGTGCAGTTCCCGTATGACGTCGCCTCCATTGGCGAAGCCGGTACCCTGAAAGTCTTCACCACCCGTCCGGACACGCTGATGGGCGCCACTTATGTGGCCGTGGCCGCCGAGCATCCGCTGGCCACCCTGGCGGCACAGAACAACCCCGAGCTGCAGGCGTTCATCGCCGAATGCAAGGGCGGCAGCGTCGCCGAAGCCGATGTCGCCACCCAAGAGAAAAAAGGCCTGGCGACGTCGTTGTTCGTCGAGCACCCGCTCACCGGCGAGAAGCTGCCGGTGTGGGTCGCCAACTACGTGCTGATGCACTACGGCGACGGCGCGGTGATGGCCGTGCCGGCCCACGACGAGCGTGATTTCGAATTCGCCCACAAGTACAACCTGCCGGTCAAAGCGGTGGTGCGCACCAGCGCCGGCGACCAGACTCCGGCACCTTGGCAGGACGCCTATGGCGAACACGGCGAACTGATCAACTCCGGCGAGTTCAATGGCCTGGACTTCCCAGGTGCATTCGATGCCATCGAAGTCGCCCTGATCAAGAAGAACCTCGGTGCCTCGCGCACCCAGTTCCGCCTGCGGGACTGGGGCATCAGCCGCCAGCGCTACTGGGGCTGCCCGATCCCGATCGTGCATTGCGACACCTGCGGTGACGTACCGGTGCCGGAAGACCAGTTGCCCGTGGTCCTGCCAGAAGACGTCGTACCCGACGGCGCCGGCTCGCCCCTGGCACGCATGCCCGAGTTCTACGAGTGCAGCTGCCCGAAATGCGGCGCACCGGCCAAGCGTGAAACCGACACCATGGACACCTTCGTCGAGTCCTCCTGGTATTACGCGCGCTACGCCTCGCCGCACTATGAAGGCGGCCTGGTGGAAAAATCCGCGGCCGACCACTGGTTGCCGGTGGACCAGTACATCGGCGGCATCGAACACGCCATTCTCCACCTGCTCTACGCACGCTTCTTCCACAAGCTGATGCGTGACGAAGGCCTGGTGAGCTCCAACGAGCCGTTCAAGAACCTGCTGACCCAAGGCATGGTGATCGCCGAGACTTACTATCGTCGCGAAGCCAACGGTGCCTACACCTGGTTCAACCCGAGCGACGTCGAGCTCGAACGCGACAGCAAGGCCAAGGTCATCAGCGCCAAGCTGATCGCCGACGGCCTGCCGGTGGAAATCGGCGGCACCGAGAAAATGGCCAAGTCGAAGAACAACGGCGTCGACCCACAGTCGATGATCGACCAGTTCGGCGCGGACACCTGCCGCCTGTTCATGATGTTCGCCTCGCCACCTGACATGAGCGCGGAATGGTCCGACTCGGGCGTCGAGGGCTCGCACCGCTTCCTCAAGCGCGTCTGGCGCCTGGCCCAGGCCCACGTCACCCAGGGCCTGCCGGGCAAGCTGGACGTCGCCGGCCTGAACGACGAGCAGAAAACCGTTCGTCGCTCGATTCACCTGGCCATCAAGCAGGCCAGCCATGACGTCGGCCAGAACCACAAATTCAACACCGCCATCGCCCAGGTGATGACGCTGATGAACGTACTGGAAAAAGCCGCGCAAGGCACCGAGCAGGATCGCGCACTGATTCACGAAGGCCTGGAAGCCGTGACGCTGCTGCTGGCGCCGATCACCCCGCACATCAGCCACGAGCTGTGGAATCAACTGGGTCACGCCGACCCGGTGATTGACGCTCGCTGGCCGGTGGTGGACGAAACCGCACTGGTGCAGGACAGCCTGACCCTGGTCATCCAGGTCAACGGCAAGCTGCGCGGCCAGATCGAAATGCCGGCCGCCGCCACACGTGAAGAAGTCGAAGCCGCTGCGCGGGCCAATGAAAACGTGCTGCGCTTTGTCGATGGCCTGACGATTCGCAAAGTGATCGTCGTGCCCGGCAAGCTGGTCAATATCGTCGCAAGCTAATTGGATCGGGCGCGAGGCTCAAGCCTGGCGCCGAATACAACCTGCGGGGTCGCATGGTCGACCCCCATAGGGTTCAAGGGGAGCAACAAGATGATCAAACGTAATCTGCTGGTAGTGGGCCTGGCGGTCCTGTTGAGCGCCTGCGGCTTCCAACTGCGCGGCACCGGCACCACCGAGCTGGCAATCAAGGAACTGGACCTCAGCGCACGGGACGCCTATGGCGACACCGTCAAGTTGCTGCGCACCAGCCTGGAAAACAGCGGTGTGAAAGTCTACGGCGGGGCGCCGTACAAGCTGGTACTGACCCGTGAACAGCAAACCCAGCGCAGCCTGAGCTATGCCGGTGCCGGTCGGTCGGCCGAGTACGAACTGAACAACGTGCTGAGCTATGAGATCCGCGGCCAGAACGATCTGGTGTTGTTGGACGACAAGCTGCAAGTGCAGAAGGTCTACCTGCACGATGGCAACAACATCACCGGTTCCGACCAGGAGTCGAGCGAAGTGCGCGAAGAAATGCGTCGTGACCTCGTGCAACGCATGATGCTGCGCCTGCAACAGCTGAACCCGGCCCAACTGGACCAACTGCAACAGACCGCCGACGCCAAGGCCAAAGCCGAGGCCGAAGCCCTGGAAGCGGCGCGCAAGGCTGAAGCGGAAACCCCGCAACAGTCGCCGATGCAGATCCCGGCTGAATAAGCCTTGCGGGGCGCTCCGGCGCCCCGCTCGCTTTCTCTTATGAAGCTCGCTCCCGCCCAACTCGGCAAACACCTGCAAGGCGCCCTCGCGCCGGTCTACATCATCAGTGGCGATGACCCGCTGCTGTGCCAGGAAGCCGCCGACGCCATCCGCACTGCCGCACGCCAGCAAGGCTTCGATGAACGCCAGGTCTTCGCCGCCGACGCCAGTTTCGACTGGGGCACGCTGCTGCAGGCCGGGGCGAGCATGTCGTTGTTCGCCGAAAAACGCCTGCTGGAACTGCGCTTGCCCTCCGGTAAACCCGGGGACAAGGGCGCCGCTGCGCTGATCGAATATTGCTCACGCCCGGCCGAGGACACGGTGCTGCTCATCAGCTTGCCGAAACTCGACGGCAGCGCGCAGAAGACCAAATGGGGCAAGGCCTTGGTCGAGGGCCAGCAGACCCAGTTCGTGCAGATCTGGCCGGTGGATGTCAGCCAGCTGCCCAGCTGGATCCGCCAACGCCTGTCCCAGGCCGGCCTCTCGGCCAGCCAGGACGCGGTGGAGCTGATTGCCGCCCGGGTCGAAGGCAACCTGCTGGCCGCCGCCCAGGAAATCGAAAAGCTCAAGCTGATGGCCGAAGGCGGGCAGATCACCGTAGAAACGGTACAGGCTGCCGTGGCCGACAGTGCGCGCTTCGATGTCTTCGGCCTGACCGATGCGATCCTCAACGGTGAAGCCGCCCATGCCCTGCGCATGCTCGAAGGCCTGCGGGGCGAAGGCGTCGAGCCGCCGGTGATCCTCTGGGCCCTGGCCCGGGAGTTGCGCCTGCTGGCCAACCTGTCCCTGCAGTACAGCCAGGGCGTACCGCTGGACAAGGCCTTCAGCCAGGCCCGCCCGCCCGTCTGGGACAAGCGCAAACCCCTGATGAGCAAGGCCCTGCAACGCTACTCCGCACCACGCTGGGCGCAATTGCTGCTCGAGGCCCAGCGCATCGATGCGCAGATCAAGGGCCAGGCCGCCGGCTCGCCGTGGATGAGCCTGAGTCGGTTGTCGTTGTTGATGGCCGGTCAACGACTGGCGTTGCCTGC